>JBOHSP010000177.1:0-15330 GCA_050733275.1 Gemmatimonadales bacterium | reverse complement strand
GTCCCCAGGCCCCAGGCCCTAGTCCCCACGCCCCGACCAAGGGAACCTAACGATGGACACGATCACCCAAGACCTCCGCTACGCCCTCCGCCAGCTCGGCGCGCGGCCCGGGTTCACCGCGATCGTCGTCGGGACGCTCGCGATTGGGATTGGCGCCAACACGGCGATCTTCTCCGCGATCGACGCAGCCGTGCTGCGCCCCCCGCCGTTCCACGCGCCGGACGAGCTCAGGGTTATTCGACCGATCTTGCAAGCCGAGAGCGGAGAAATCGACACCCTGCGCTTCTGGTCCTATCCGATGTTCGAGGCGTTCCGCGACGCGGAGCCCGCTGTCGGCACGGTGGCTGCATACACCCCGAGGGCCGGCGCGTACAATCTGGAGACGACCGGCGAGCCGACCCGAGCGCGTGTCGAGTTCGTCTCCGGCACGTATTTCGGCGTCCTGGGCGTACCGGCGCAGCTGGGTCGCACATTCATGCCGGCCGACGACCAAGTCCCCAACGCGCGGGCGGTGGCGGTGCTGAGCCACGAGGCGTGGACGCGGTTCTTCGGGGCGGACTCGGGCGTGATCGGGCAAACCATCCGGCTCAATACGGTCTCCTTCGAGGTAATGGGTGTGGCCGAGGCTGGATTCGAGGGGGTTTCCGGGCAGGCGGACGTATGGCTGCCGATGATGATGGCTCCGACGCTCACGTTCCCCCGTCGGCTTGCCGGCGCGCTCTCGTTCTGGCACGCAGTGATCGCCCGCGCAGTGATCGCCCGCGTTCCACGCGGAAGTGAGGCCGCCCTGCCGGCTCGACTCGCAGCCAGGGCGCGAGCGGTGGCGCCGCAGCTACCACTGGCCGAGGGGTTCGGCCCCGTGACGCTCGAGTTCACCGGTGTGCCCCTCGCCACGGCGCGCGTCAGTCCCGCGGTGCGGACTGCGCTCCACGTGCTCATGGGTGCCGTCGCGTTCGTCTTGCTCATCGTTTGCGTGAATGTGGCGAACCTGCTGCTCACGCAGGCGGCGCGCCGGCGGCGTGAGCTGAGCGTGCGCATCGCGTTGGGTGCGGGGCGCGGCGCCATCGCACGCGTCATCCTGACCGAATCCCTCGTGCTTGGACTCGTCGGCGGCGTGTTGGCGCTCGTCGTCGCGACCTGGATGCTGGGCGCCGTCCGGGCGATCGCGCCCGCGATGCCGCCGGGCGTGGCTGATCCGGCGTCCGCATCGCTGGGTGCGGGCGTACTGGTCTTCAACTTCGTGGTCGCGGCGCTTGCCGGTGTGCTGGTCGGGGTGTTGCCGACCGTCCGCGTCTCGCGGATCGGCGCGCAGGCGGTTCTCAAGGAGGAGGACCGACACGCGGTTGGCAGCGGTCGGGCGCGGAGTGCGCTCATCGCCGCCGAGGTGGCGCTCGCCCTGGTGCTGCTGACCGGTGCGGGACTCATGCTGCGTAGCCTGATGCATCTCCACGCCGTGGATCCAGGCTTCACACCCGAGCGGCTATTGACGGCTAACGTTTCGCTGCCGCGGCAGGCGTACCAGAGCGCGGACGCCGTCCGGTTTCTCGATGCAGCCCGAGAGCGTCTCAGGGCGATGCCCGGCGTGGAAGCGGTCACCGTCGCCTACTGTCTCCCGGTGGCCGGCGGCTGTGACAACGTCGGCATGGAAATCCGTGGCGCGATGCGCGATCCGGACGCTCCGCCCCCGCCCGTGGCCATGAACATGGTGGACGGCGGGTACTTCCGGACGATGGGCATCCCACTCATACGCGGCCGGACGTTCGAGCAGAGGGATCGCGGTGGCGCGCCGCGCGTGGCCGTTCTCTCGCATACGGCGGCCGAGCAGTATTGGCCGAACGGTGACGCCCTCGGCGCGCGCATGCGCCTCACCGTGGGGTGGGATGCAGATGCCGAAGTGGTCGGCATCGTGGACGACGTCCGCATGGGCACGCTCGATGCGCCGCCGCCTCCGCTGGTCTACCTGCCGTACCAGCAGCAGATCTACAACAGCAACTACTTGATCGCCCGTACGACGGGGCCCCCGCTCGCGTTCACCGATGTCATGCGGGGCAGCGTGCATGAGGTGGACCCGGCGTTACCGCTGTGGGACGTGCAGACCATGGAGGAGCGCATTGGTCAAAGCGTGGCCGATACCCGGTTCACCGCGGTCCTGCTCGGCGCGGCGGCGGCGATCGCCATGCTCGTTGCCGCGCTGGGCGTGTTCGGCGTGATGGCATTCGCAATCGCCGGCCGAACGCGGGAGCTGGGGGTGCGAATGGCGTTGGGCGCCCGGCATCACGACGTGATGACGCTGGTGCTGGCGCAGGGCATGCGGGCGGTCGCCGTGGGTGTGGTGCTGGGGATCGGCGGCGCGTGGCTCGTGACGCGCGTACTCGCGAGCCAGCTCCACGGCGTGACGGCGACGGATCCCGCGGCGTTCGCCGGCGCCACCGCTGTCATGGCGCTGGCGGCCCTCGCGGCGGCGTACCTTCCCGCGCGTCGTGCGACACGGATCGATCCGATGGTGGCGTTGAGAACGGAATAGGGGCTAGGGGATCGGGGTTCGGGGCTCGGGGGTGCAGTTCCGAGCCCCGAGCCCCTAACCCCGAGCCACGCACCAGGGGATACGAAGCATGGACACGATCACCCAAGACCTCCGTTACGCACTCCGCGCGCTGCGCAAGAGCCCCGGCTTCACGCTCGTTGCGGTGCTCACGCTCGCGCTCGGCATCGGCGCCAACACGGTGATCTTCAGCGCCGTCAACGCCGTGCTGCTGCGCCCCCTTCCGTACGCGGAGCCCGACCGCCTCGTCCGCGTGTACTCCACCATGCGCGGCGCGATGTGGACCGTGTCGCCGCCCGACTTCACGGACTTGCGGCGCGAGAGCAGCGCGTTCACCGACCTGGCCGCGATGAATGCGACGTCGATCGCGCTGAGCGGCGACGCCCCGGCCGAGCAGGTCCCGAGTGCGCAGGTCACCGACGGCTTCTTCGAGATCATGGGTGTGGCGCCGATCGCCGGGCGCGCATTCACGGCCGAGGACATGGCGCCCGGCAGAGACGGCGTCGTGATCGTGGGGCACGGCCTGTGGCAGCGGCGCTTCGGCGGCGCCGCGGATCTCCTCGGGCAGACGGTGCGGCTCGGTGGACGGAGTGTGAGGGTGATCGGCATCATGCCCCAGGGGTTCGGTTATCCCGAGCAGGCCGAGCTATGGGTCCCACTCTCGTTCACGCCCGCCGATCTCACGACGCAGCGCGGCGCGCAGTATCTGGATGTCGTGGGGCGGCTGCGGGACGGTGTGACGCTCGACCAAGCGGCGACCGACGTGCGGACCATCGCGGCTCGGCTGGCTCAGGCGTTCCCCCAGAGCAACGCGGACAAGGGCGCGACGGTGACGACGCTGGCCGAGTCGATCGTCGGGGACGTGGACCAAGCGTTGCTGATACTGCTGGGCGCCGTGGGCCTGCTGCTGCTCGTCGCCTGCACCAACGTGGCCAATCTCCAGCTCGCGCGGGCCGTGGGTCGCGCGCGTGAGCTCGCCATTCGCGCCGCCCTGGGCGCCGGACGGGGCCGCCTCGCGCGCGCGCTGCTCACGGAAAGCATCGCGCTGGCCCTCGTCGGTGGCGCGGCGGGCTTGCTGCTCGCAGTGTGGGGCGCGGAGCTGCTGGCGGGACTCCAGGCGGTTGGAATTCCCCGTCTTGCCGAGGTTTCGATCGACGGTCGCGTGCTCGCATTCACGTTGGCGGCCTCGCTCGCGACCGGGATCGTGTTCGGCGTCGTTCCCGCCCTGCACGTCACGCGCGGCCACTCCCTGATCCGGCCGCTGAAGGACGCCGGCGGCGGCGTGGTGAGCGCGCGCGCCGGCATCCGCGCCCGCAGTGCGCTCGTTGTCTCCGAGATCGCACTGGCGCTCATGCTACTGGCTGGGGCGGGGTTGCTACTGCGGAGCTTCCTGCATCTGCAGCGCACGGAGCTGGGATTCGAGACGCGCGGGATCCTGTCCTTCCAGCTCTCGCTCCCCGACGCGCGCTACCCGGAGCCGCGCCAGGCGGAAGCCTACTACGCGAATCTGCTCGACGAGATTCGCGCGCTCCCGGGCGTCCAGAGCACCGGCGCGATCTTCGGGCTGCCGCTGACTCCGTTCGGATTCAGCATCTCGTTGCACGCGGTCGACGGGCGCGTGCTGAGCGACGAGGAGATGCAGGCGACCGGTCCCCAGGTGCGCATCGTGACCGCGGATTTCTTCCGGACGATGGGCATTCCGGTGCGGCGCGGGCGGGGATTCACCGCGAATGACCGCGCCGGCGCGCCTCCGGTCGTGGTGCTCAACGAATCGGCCGCACGGCTCATCTGGCCGAGCGAGGACGCACTGGGCCGGCGATTCAGCATCGGCACGCGCATGGGACTGGGCGGCGACCGCCTCGGCGGTGAGGTGGTGGGCATCGTGCCGGATACCCGGGATCGCGGACCGATTTCCGCGCCGCGTCCCATCGTGTACTTCGCGCACGCCCAGTTCCCGGTGGAGTTCATGGCGGTCGCCGTGCGCACGGCCGGCGATCCCGCGGCGCTGGTCGAGCCCGCCCGGCGGCTGGTCGGCGCGGCGGACCCCGAGGTCCCGTTCTTCCGCGTGCGCACGATGGAGGAGCTCGCCTCGGCGGTGGTGGCGCAGCCGCGGCTCTACAGCCTGCTGCTGGGGCTGTTCGCCGCCGTCGCCGTGCTGCTCGCCGCCGTGGGGATCTACGGGGTCATGGCACAGAGTGTAGCGCGCCGCACGCCGGAAATCGGGCTGCGGCTGGCGCTGGGCGCGGAGGCACGCGACGTCCTGCGCATGGTGGTCGGCGACGGGCTCCGGCTGGCCGTTGGGGGCGTGGTGCTGGGAGTCGCCGGCGCGGTGGTGGCGAGCCGCGTGCTCGTCAGCCTGTTGCACGGCGTGCAACCGCTCGATCCCGCGACGTTCATCGCCGTCCCGCTCGCGCTGCTCGCCGTGGCCCTGGCGGCGAGTCTCGTCCCGGCGCGACGGGCGACGCGGGTGGATCCGATGGTGGCGTTGAGGACGGAATAGGGCCTGGGGCCTGGGGGCTAGGGCCTGGGGCAGTCCCCAGGCCCCAGGCCCTAGTCCCCGACCAGGGGAACCTAACGATGGGCACGATCACCCAAGACCTCCGCTACGCACTCCGCGCGCTGCGCAAGAGCCCCGGATTCACGCTCGCGGCCGTGCTCACCCTCGCGCTCGGCGTGGGTGCCAATACCGCCATCTTCAGCGTGGTCAACGCGCTGCTCCTGCGGCCGCTGCCGCACGTGGCGCGCCAGGAAGAGCTGGTCCAGATAGGGCGCACGATGGGCGGCGAGGGATTCGACACCTTCTCCTACCCCGACTTCGTCGACTTTCGCGATCGCGCCCGCACGCTCGACCGCGTCGCGGCCTACGATATCCTGCCGCTCCACGTCAGCTCGGGCGGCTCGACGGAGCGCGTTCGCGGCAGTCTCGTGTCCTCGAGCTACTTCGACGTCTTGGGGACGCGTCCCGCGGCGGGCCGCTTCTTTCGGGAGGATGAGGACCGGCCGGGTCGACCGGCGCACGTCGCGGTGTTGAGTGCCGGCCTGTGGCGTCGCGCCTTCGCCGAGCGTGCCGATGCGGTCGGGGCGACCATCCGCGTGAACGGGCATCCGTTCACCGTGATCGGCGTGGCGCCGGCCGGATTCGAAGGCACCGAGGTCGGCGGTCGGCTCGAGATCTATCTCCCCATCACGACCCAACCGCTGACCATGCCGCGCTACGGCGATCTGATCGGCACGCGCGAGGCGGTGTGGCTCGAGGTGTTCGGGCGCCGCGCCCCCGGCGCGTCGCTGGCACAGGTGCAGGCTGACGTCGCCGCCATCGGGCGTGGGTGGACCGAGACGATCCCCGACCGCGATGAGTGGGGAGTGGCCGCCGCACCCGGACTGGGCTTCGACCCCGGTACCCGCGCCGAAGTAGCCGAATTTCTGCGCGTGCTCCAGGGCGCGGTCCTGCTCGTCCTCCTGATCGCGTGCGCCAACGTCGCGAACCTCCTCCTCACCCGTGCCACGGCCCGCCGCAGGGAGCTGGCGGTGCGCGCCTCGCTCGGCGCGAGGCGCGCTCACCTCATCCGCCAGCTGCTCACCGAGAGCGGGGTGCTCGCCGCCTTCGGCGCCGCCGGCGGCCTTCTCCTCGCCGTGTGGTTCAACGATCTGCTGCGCACGCTCCCATTCCTCGCGCAAGCGCCAGGCGGCATCGACCTCTCTCCGGATGGGCGGGTGCTGGCCTTTACTCTGGGTCTCACGGTCCTGACGGGCCTCGGCTGCGGGCTGGTCCCCGCGCTGCTCGCCGCGCGGGAGAACCTGGTCGGCGACCTGCGCGAAGGGGCGTTCACCGAGCGCGTGGCCGGCTCCCGGCTGCGCGGCAGTCTGGTCGTGGCCCAGATCGGGGTGTCGCTCGTCCTGCTGATCGCGGCGGGGTTGTTCGTGCGCACGCTGCGCAATGCCTACGCCGTGGACCCGGGGTTTGCCGCCGACCAAGTCCTGGTCGCTCGGCTGGACGTCGAGCTGCAGGGATACGACGAGGCGCGGGGGCGGCGGTTCCAGGATGAGCTGCTGCGTCGCCTCGAAGGTCTGCCGGGCGTCAAGGCCGCCGGCCTCGCGCTCAATCTCCCATTCGGCGGCGGCTTCGATACGCGGATCGTGGCGGAAGGTACACCGGTATCGGAAGACGAGCCCGGCCATCGGACCGACCGCAATTCGGTAACGCCCGGCTACTTCGACACCATGGGCATTCCCATCGTGCGGGGCCGTGCGTTCACCCGGCACGACGTCGCCACGGCGCCACGCGTGACCGTGATCAACGAGGCGATCGCCGACCGGCTGTGGCCTGGGCAGGACCCGATCGGCAAGCGCCTCCAACGGACTCGAGGCGGCGAGCCGCTCACGGTAGTGGGCGTCTCGCAGGACGCCAAATACCGCAGCCTGTTCGAGCCCCGCCGGCTGACGTTCTACCAGCCGCTGATGCAGGACTACCAGCCGGCGGTGGTGGCGCACCTCCGCGCAGCGGACGGCGCCGGCTCCCTGGCGGGCCCGCTCCAGGCCGTCGTGGCGGAGCTCGACCCTGACCTCCCGGTGTACCGCGTCGAGACGCTCGCGGAGCGCCTTGCCGCCTCCCTCGCCCAGCAGCGTGCGGCGGCGATATTGGTCAGCGCGTTCGGCCTCCTCGCCGTCGCGCTGGCGGCCATCGGGCTATACGGCGCCGTGTCGTTCGGCGTGGCCCGCCGTACCCGGGAGTTCGGCATTCGCATCGCCCTGGGCGCCACCTCGCGCGACGTCCTCCGGCAGGTGGTGGTGCAGGGCGTCCGGCTCGGCGCTTGGGGACTCGGCATCGGGCTCGCCGGCGCCGCGGCGGTGACGCGCATCATTCGGACGCAGCTGTACGGGGTCACGCCGACGGACCCCGTGAGCTTCGCCACCGTCTCCCTGATCCTGCTGGCCGTGTGTCTGCTGGCGAGCGTCGTCCCCGCGCGCCGGGCGACGCGGGTCGATCCGATGGTGGCGTTGCGAACGGAGTAGGGACTAGGGCCTGGGGCCTGGGGCTTGGTGTTGACGACCCCAGTCCCCAGGCCCCAGGCCCTACGAGAGAGGAATCGTGGAAACGCTCATCAGTGACGTCCGCTACGACCTCCGCCAGCTCCGCGCGAGCCCCGGCTTCACGCTCGTTGCCGTCCTCACGCTCGCCCTCGGGATCGGGGCGAATACCGCCGTTTTCAGCGTCGTAAACGGCGTGCTCCTGCGCCCGCTCCCCTACGAGAAACCGGATGGGATCGTCACGCTCTGGGAGCAGACCACGGAGCAGGGCGGATCTGTTCACGTATCCCGGCCGAACTTCCGCGACTGGCAAGAGCAGGCGCGGAGCTTCGAGGCCTTGGCCCTCCACTCCAGCCCCGACTTCGGCGGTCCCACCACCGTGCTCGGCGGACGAGCGGCGACACGCGTGCGGGTGACGACCGTCTCAGCGGATTTCTTCCGAATCTTTCGCGTGCAGCCCGCGCTCGGCCGTGTGTTCGCAGTCGATGATTTTCGCTGGGGCTCGGGCGTCGCGATCGTGAGCTACGGCTTCTGGAGGGACCAGCTCGGCAGCAACCCGGACCTGGCACGGCTCACGGTGGACGTCTACGGCCGTCCGCTGCGGGTGATCGGCGTCTTGCCGCGGGGGTTCGACTATCCCGGCGAGACCGCCATCTGGGGGTCACTCCCCCCGACTGACGAGGGCCGCCGAGCACACAACTGGCAGGTCGTCGGGCGGCTGCGTGAGGGGGTCACGCTGGCCATGGCACGGACCGAAATGACCCGCCTCGCAGCCCGCCTCAGGGACGAGTACGGCGGCGGCACCGACGCGGCGGGCGTTCGGGTCACGGCCCTAGAGCAGCAGCTGGTGGGGGATTTGCGCCGGCCGGTCTGGGTACTGCTCGGCGCCGCGGGGTTTGTGCTCTTGGTGGCGTGCACCAATCTCGCCAGCATGCTGCTGGCCCGCAGCGCGGGGCGGCAGCGCGAGCTCACCATTCGGCAATCGCTCGGCGCAACCCGCGGCCGCTTGGTGGCGCAACTGCTGACAGAGAGTGCGTTGCTCGCGAGCGTTGGGCTCGCCGCCAGCCTGTTCGTCTCCAAATGGCTGCTCGACGCGATTGTCGCCGCGGCGCCAGGGCTGCCGCGGCTGGAGGAAGTTCGCATCGACATCCGCGTCCTCGCGTTCACCGGCGCGATCGCTGCACTTGCCACCGTGCTGTTCGGGCTGCTACCCGCGCTGCGCGCCGCTGGGCTCGTTCGCGATGCCGCGCTGGTCAGCGCGGGACGCGGCTCCGCGCCTCACCGCTCCGGGCCGTGGAGCATGCTGGTGGCGGGCGAAGTGTCACTGGCGCTGGTGCTGCTGATCGGCGCCGGTCTCCTGGTCCGCAGTCTCTGGGAGGTACTGCGTCAGGATCGTGGATACGACGTCGAAGATGTTCTCGCGGTCGAGCTTGCACCGCCGGAAAGTAAGTATCCCGACGACGACGGCGGGATGGCACGGGGCCGCTACTTCCGGCGCGTGCTCGACGACCTCACGACCGTGCCCGGCGTGGTCGCCGCCGGGCTGGTGAACCATGTGCCGCTCGGGGGACTGTCGTGGAACGGCGGGTTCGAGATCGAGGGTCGCGGGCCGAGTAGCGGTGCGACGGACTACCGCATCGCGGGCGGCGACTTCTTTGAAGCGCTCGGCATTCGCGTGTTGCGCGGCCGGGGGTTCGACGAGCGTGATGGGGCGTCGGTGGGCGACGTGGCCGTGATAGACGAGGCGCTGGCCGCGCATTACTGGCCCGGTGACAACCCGGTGGGGAAGCGCATTCGGAACCTCGCGAACGACGCGTGGATCTATCCTGACCGGTGGCTGACGGTGATCGGCGTGGTCGAGGCGATTCGGCACGAGGCGCTGACGGCGGAGCCCGTCCCCACCGTCTACGTGCACTATGAACAGCGGCCAGCCCGTCTCGCGAGCGCGACGCTCGTCCTGCGGGGCGCCGTGCCGCCCGACGGACTGGTGGGACCGGTCCGCGACCGGATCCGCACCATTGACCAGGACGTGCCGGCCGAGTTCACCACGATGCAGCGCCTGGTCCAGGACGCCGTGAGCGACCGCCGCTTTGCGGTCCTGGTCCTCGGTGGCTTCGCGGCACTCGCGCTGCTCCTCGCCGGCGTCGGGATTTATGGCGTGGTCTCCTACGCGGTCGAGCGTCGGACTCGGGAGGTGGGGATACGGCTGGCGCTCGGGGCGGCGCCGCACGGCGTGATCGGGATGATCCTCGGCGATTCGATGCGTGGCGTTGCGGCGGGCGCCGTGCTTGGCGCGGCCGGCGCGGCGGCACTGATGCGCGTGCTTGTCGGCATGCTGTACGGCACCCGGCCGCTCGACCCGGTGGTGCTCGGCACGGTCGCGTTGCTTCTCGCGGCTGTCGCCGGGCTCGCCACGTACATCCCGGCGCGGCGAGCGGCCCGAGTGGATCCGATGGTGGCGTTGAGAACGGAATAGGGCCTAGGGCCTGGGGGCTAGGGCCTCGGGCAGTCCCCAGGCCCCAGGCCCTAGTCCCCACGCCCCGACCAAGGGAACCTAACGATGGACACGATCACCCAAGACCTCCGCTACGCCCTCCGCCAGCTCCGCGCCCGGCCCGGCTTCACGCTCGCCGCCGTGCTCGCGCTGGCGCTCGGCATCGGCGCCAACACGGCGATGTTCAGCGTGGTCAACGCGGTGCTGGTGCAGCCGCTGCCGTTCACCGACCCCGGCCGCCTGGTCGTCCTGTACGAGGCCAACGCCGCGCAGGGAATCGAGCAGGGGGATCTGGCCGCCGACAACGTAGACGACTGGCGGCGGGACGTCCGCAGCCTCGACGGCATCGTCACCTGGATCGTGTGGGGGCTCACGCTGCGGGCCGAGAGCGGCGAACCCGAAGAGGTGGTCACGGTGCGTGCGTCGCCGAACCTGTTCGACGTGCTCGGTGCCATGCCGGAGCGCGGCCGGGTCTTCCTTCCCGAGGAAGGCCAGCCCGGTCGCGAGCGCGTGGTCGTCGCCAGTCACGCGTTCTGGGTGGAGCGGTTGGGCGCGGATCCACGGGCCGTCGGCGGCACGCTCGTCCTCGACGACGAGCCGCACACCGTCGTGGGAATCATGCCGGCGTCGTTTCGCTTCCCCGACAGGGACGACGTGGATCTCTGGAAGCCGCTGGTCTACTTCCCGTTCGAGACCCGCACGCGCAATCAGCGCATGTTCAACGGCTTGGCGCGCCTCGACCCCGGCGTGCCGATCGACCAGGCGCGCGCCGAGCTGGCCACCGTAGCGACGCGATTGGCCGACGAGTATCCCAACACGAATGGTGGCTGGACTGCCGTCGCGCTTCCCGCGAAGGATGTCGTCACCGGGGGCGCTCGCGGGGCGCTGCTGATCTTGCTCGGCGCCGTGGGATGCGTGCTGCTGATCGCGTGCGCGAACGTCGGCAACCTGTTCCTCTCCCGCGGCGCAGAGCGCCAGCGCGAGCTCGCGGTGCGGACCGCACTCGGCGCCGGACGCGGGCGCCTGGTGCGGCAACTGCTCACGGAGAGCGCGCTGCTCGCGATCGCGGGCGCCGCACTCGGGGTGCTCCTGGCGCTGTGGGGCGTAGACGCCCTTATGGCCCTCGAGCCGGGGCACCTCCCGGGCTGGAATCCGGTGCGCCTCGACGGCGCGGTGCTCGGCTTCGCGGCAGGGCTGGTCATCGTCACGGCGATCGTCGCCGGGCTGGCCCCCGCGCTGCACGCGACGACGGATCTGGGGACGCCGCTCAAAGAAGGCGGCAAGACCACTGCCGGGCTCGGCCGCCGAGGACTGCAGCAGACGCTCGTGGTCACCCAGGTCGCGCTGTCTCTCGTGCTCGTCGCCGGTGCGGCGCTCCTGATCAAGAGTCTCGACCGGCTGCACCGCGTCGATCCGGGCTTCGACCCCGAGGGGCTCCTGGCGGTGACGATCTATCTTCCCGACCACCGCTACCCCGATGACGCGCGACAGGCGGCGTTCTTCACGTCGCTGCTCGAGCGCGTGCGCCAACTGCCGGGCGTCGTCTCGGCGGGTGCGGTGACCACGTTGCCATTCAGCGCGGTGGGCATCGATCACGATATGCCCGTCGCCGTGATGAACCGGCTGCCGCCCCCCGGGCAGGAGTCCCAGGCGGACTTCCGGATCGCGAGCGAGCACTACTTCGCGACGATGCGCATCGCGCTCGTCGCCGGGCGCGAGTTCACCGCGCGCGATCGCGACGATGCACCGCCCGTCGTCATCGTGAACCAGGCGTTCGTGGATCGCTACTTCCCCGGTGAGAACCCACTCGATCAGCGGGTGCGCTGGGGAACGAGCGGTCCGTTCGCCGAGGTCATCGGAGTAGTGGGGCCGACGCGCCACCGCGGTCTCGATGCCGAGCCGCGGCCCGAGATCTATGTCCCCTACCAGCAGTTCAACTATGGGAGCATGACGCTGGCGATCCGCGCGGCCGGTGATCCGCTGGTGCTCGCCGAGCCGGTGAAGCAGGCGGTGTACGCGATCGATGCCGCGCAGCCGATCAGCGACATCGCGACGATGGCGGAGCTGGTGCGCGGGTCTGCCGCCGAGCGGCGGTTCAACACCATCGTGCTCGGCGCGTTCGCGATGCTCGCGCTGGGGCTCGCGGCCATCGGCCTGTACGGCGTGTTGTCGTACACGGTGGCGCAACGCACGCAGGAGATCGGCGTGCGCATGGCGCTCGGCGCGCGGGACGGCGACGTGTTCCGCGCGGTGCTCGGCAACGGGCTGCGGCTCGCGCTCGTGGGGGTCGTCGTGGGCGGCATCGGCGCGCTGCTGTTCACACGGGTGCTGCGCACCCTCCTGTTCCAGGTCAGCCCGACCGATCCGCTGGTGCTCGTGGGCGTCGCGGCACTGCTCGTGGCCGTCGCGGCGCTTGCGAGCGGGCTGCCGGCGCATCGAGCGGCACGAGTCGATCCGATGGTGGCTCTGCGAACGGAGTAGCTATGGACACGATGCTCAAAGACATCCGTCACGCCATTCGATCGTTGCGCAATCGGCCAGGCTTCACGATCGCCGCCGTCTCGTCATTGGCGCTCGGGATCGGAGCGACCACGGCCAGCTTCAGCGTGGTGAACGGCGTGCTGCTCAAGCCGCTGCCGTACGCCGCGCCGGACCGGCTGGTGATGGTGTGGGAGCACAACTTTCCCCGAGGACGCGACCGCAACACCGTCTCGCCCGCCAACTTCATCGCGTGGGACGAGCAATCTCCGGCCTTCGAGGACTTGGCGGCGCTGTTCGAGACCAGCGCGACGCTCAGCGGCGCCGGAGAACCCGAGCGCGTGGGCCTGGTCGTTGCCTCGGCCAGCCTGTTCCCGCTGCTGGGGATTCAGCCCGTGCTGGGCCGGGCCTACACGGCCGAGGATGATCGCGAGGGTGCGGCGCGTGTCGCGCTGCTCGGTTACGGGTTCTGGCAACGGCGTTTCGGCGGCGACGCGAGCGTCATCGGCCGCGCGCTCACCATCAATGGAGAACCCGCAACGGTCGTCGGCGTGTTGCCGCAAGGTTTCGGCTTCGATCTTCCCATCGAGTTCGGATGGACCGGGACACAGGACCTGTGGGTGCCGTTCCGGTTCGGCGCCGACGCACGGACGTTCAGCGGCCGATATCTCCAGATCGTCGGTCGACTTCGTTCCGGAGTCACGGTCCAGCAAGCACAAGATCGCATGGGCATGCTGGCCCGCCAGCTCGGGCAGGACTTTCCCGAACGCCAGACCGGCTGGGGCGTCAACGTCGTTTCGCTCGACGAGCAGATGGTGGGAAACGTGCGCAAGGCTCTGCTGCTCATCCTCGGCGCAGTGACGTTCCTGCTGCTCATCGCGTGCGCCAATGTCGCGAACTTGCAGCTCGCCCGTTCGATCGACCGGCGCCAGGAGCTCACGCTGCGCGCCGCTCTGGGTGCCAGCCGCGGCACCATCATCCGGCAGCTCCTGATCGAGAGCGGGTTGCTGGCGGTCGCTGGCGGCCTGCTCGGTGCGGCCCTCGCGTGGGCAGCCATCCAGGGACTCGTCGCGTTATCGCCGGACATCCCGCGGCTCGAGGCAGTGACCGTGGATGGGATGGTGCTGGCGTTCGCGCTCGTCGTGTCGCTGAGTACCGGCGTGCTGTTCGGCCTGGCACCGGCGCTGCGCGCGACGAAGCTGGAGCTCGGCATGGCACTGAAGGAAGGCGGCACGCGCGGTGGCGGCGGCAGCAGCATCCTGCGCGCGCGCAACGCCCTCGTGGTCGCCGAGGTCGCGCTCTCCCTGGTATTACTGGTCGGTGCTGCCCTGCTGGTCCGCAGTTTTGCCAGCATGATGGAAGTTGGCGTGGGGTTCCCGACCGAGCGACTGCTGCTCGCCGACGTACAGCTCCCCGGACGCGACTATCCCGAGGAAAGCACACGCGCGCAGACGTTCGAGGCGCTGGTCGAGCGGATCCAGGCGCTGCCGGGCGTGCACGCCGCCAGCGCCATCACGTTTCCCCCGCTCTCGGGAGCCGGATCGGCCACCAGCTTTTGGGTGAACGACCGGCCCATCCCCGCCCAGGGCGAAGCACCGGTCGCCGATGTCCGATGGGTGCATCGTGACTACCTGCGCGCACTGGCTATTCCGCTGCTGGCGGGGCGGTTCTTCGATCGCAGCGATGCCGCAGGCGGGCCGCTGCGCGTGGTCGTCAACCGCAATCTGGCGGAGACCTTTTGGCCGGGTGAAAGCGCGCTTGGCAAGTTCATTTCGATGCCGTGGGGAGACACGCTGGTGGCTGAGATCATCGGCGTCGTCGACGACATCCGCCATGACGGCCCGCGCACCGAGATGCGGCCGATGCTGTATTGGCACCACCAGCAGTTCCAGTCGTTCAACTTTATGACCCTCGTGGTCCGCACCGCCAGCGATCGCGTGCCGATCGCGCCCTCGCTGCGCGCGGAGGTGCAAGCGGTCGATCCAAATCTGCCGCTCTACAATGTGCGGACGATGGAGTCGGCGCTCTCGGAGACGCTGGTCCGGGCTCGCCTGGCCACCATGGCGCTGGGATTCTTTGCGCTCAGCGCGCTCGTCCTGGCCGGTGTGGGCGTGTACGGCGTGCTCGCCTACAGTGTCGGCCAGCGCACTCGCGAGTTCGGGATCCGGATGGCGGTCGGCGCGGCGCAGGACACCGTGGTGCGGCTGGTGCTGAAGCAGGGATTGCGGGTCGTGGCGATTGGGCTCGGCCTGGGTGGAGCGGCAGCACTGCTGGCGTCTCGGTTGATGCGAGGCCTGATCTACGGCGTGGGGACAACCGATCCCCCAGCGTTCCTCGGCGCGCTGGCCGTGCTGTCGGTGGTCGCGCTCCTGGCCAGCTATCTGCCGGCCCGCCGCGCGGCGCGGGTGGATCCGATGGTGGCGTTGAGAACGGAATAGGGCCTAGGGCCTGGGGGCTAGGGCCTCGGGCAGTCCCCAGGCCCCAGGCCCTAGTCCCCACGCCCCGACAAAGGGAACCTAACGATGGACACGATCACCCTAGACCTCCGCTACGCCCTCCGCCAGCTCCGCGCGAGCCCCGGCTTCACGCTCGCCGCGGTGCTCACCCTCGCGCTCGGCATCGGCGCCAACACCGCCATCTTCAGCGTCGTGGACGGCGTGCTGCTGCGTCCTGCTCCCTTCGAGGACATGGACCGGCTCGTGATGGTGTGGGAGACCGATCGCAAGAGCGGGACGTTGCACGAGCCGGCGTCCGTTCCCGACTACCTCGATTTTCAGCGGCGCAGCAC
>JBOHSP010000176.1:0-11580 GCA_050733275.1 Gemmatimonadales bacterium | reverse complement strand
CTCCCCCAGATCGTGGACGCGATCCGCCGGCACAGCCCAAACCTACTCGTCGTGGACCACATTCACGACCTCGACGACGACGGCGAGCGGCTGCCTGAGTTCGTGGGGCGGGCGATGGGCGTGCTGGCGGGGGCCGCAACGAGCCTCCACATCGCCGTCCTCGCGTTCGCGCAGGTGCACCGCCCCCCTGGGCGGCACGACCGGCTGTACCCCTACCGTATTCCGTCTCTCGCGTCCGGGATGGGCTCGAGCAAAATCGAGCAGGGGAGCGACGTCGTTTTGGGCTTGTCGCGCAAGTTGCGCGACGACACTCCCGCCGAGGCGCTCGCGCGAATGGCCAAAGGGATGCTCAACCGCGGCGAGTCCGAGCGCGACTACGAGGAGCCCAACGTCGCCCGCGTCACCTGCCTGAAGCACCGCATGGACGACGAGGCCCGCAACCGGAGCGTGCTCCTGACCGTCCATCGGGGCCAGATGCGCGATCGGCTCGCCGTCGTGGGTGGCGACGTGGTGATGCCACCACCAAGTGCGGGGGATGCATGGGAGCCGTGAGCCTCACGCCTCAGCAGCGCGCGCAGGCGCTCGATGAGTTGGCGCGGCGGGCCGCGGCGCCGCCACGGAGCCGCGGGCGTGCACCAAGCGGCGGTCCAGGCCGAGTCCGGCCTGCGAAGCCCGTCACCCGGGCCACGCTCGATGCGCTCCGCCGCGTGGAGCGGGAGCTGGCGCGCGCGACGCCGGACACGGCGGCGACGACAATCCTGGCGGTGGTGCGCGAGCTGCGGGGCGCGGATGCGCTCTCGGTCGAGGTCGGTCGGGCCGGCGCCGTCGAGCGGCTCGCGTCGCTCGGTGTTCCCGACGCCGAGTCGGCGGTCGATACCGCGTTCGGGCGCTACGGACTCATCGGACGGGAGGCACGGCCGTGAGCGCGCCTGCGACCGCGCGTGCGGGTTCGCCACCTGCGCAGGAGCGGGCCGTTACAGCGTCCGCGCGCTCGCTGGACGCACGATCTCCCCGGTCCCCGATATCCTGCGCGTATGCGCTGTGTGGGCGGCGGTTCACTCCGCGGGCGACCGGCGGCTCGCGTCAGCGGTACTGCTCGCCGGCGTGTCGCCGAGCGGCCTGGGCGGCGGCACGCGACACCTGTCCGCATTGCGGCGGTCTCCTGCGCCGACCGCGCTCCGGCCATGCTGCGGACGCCGCGATTGCATGCACCGATCCGCCACAGGCTGACCAGGACCGCCGCGAGCCTGCTGATCCACCCGTCCGCCGGGTGCTGCGGAGGCTGCGGTGAGCGCGCGCGCGACGGTGCACCTTGACGGGCCTCCGCCATGTATGGCATTTTCCATGTATGACGACGCGACCGCTCACGACCTGCTTCCGCGACGCCATCCACATGGCGACGCCGTCGATCGCCCGCCTGGCGAGGGACGCGCAGTACGCCGCCCCGACGTTCGAGATGTATCTGTACCAGCGCCGGCCGTCGCCCGATGCCGCGCGGGCGCTGGCTCGCGCGCTCGATCGTCGTGCGACGATCCTCGCCCGGTACGCCAAGGAACTGCGTGAGATCGCCGGCGAGCCGCCCCGAGGGCCGCGCCGGCGCGCACGATGACGCCGACCCCTTCGCCGCGATCGAGGCCAAGGCCGCCGCACAGTGGCATCCCGACGCGGCCGCCGTCGCGCGCGCCATCGTTGCCGAGGCCCGCGCCGCGTGGGAGACGTGGTGGAACGCCCCGCTGACGTTCGACGAGGCCCGCGCGTGGGGCGGCTACTCCGCGTCCCAGCTCCGGCGCGACGTCCAGGCGGGCCGCGTCCCGGCGACGCCCGACGGCCGCGTGCGCCGGCGCGACGTGCCGGTGAAGCCCGGGCACCGCCTCCCGCTCGACGCCGAACCCGCCCCGACGGGAGCGGGCGACTGGACGGCGCAACTCATCGAACGGCGACAACACCGGAGGATTTGAAAACCATGACGGCCAGAACCACGTGGAGCTACTCGGCGGGGATCAGAGGGGCAACCGTGCGCGTGTATGAACGCGACCCGGGCGGCTTCCTCTGGATCGCCGCCTACGATCCGACGCTGCGCGAGGGGCGCGGGGGCTACCGCCGGCGCTCGCTCGGGCACCGCGACCGCGACCTCGCCAAGAAGGAAGCCCGCCGCGTCGCCACCGCGCTCGAACAGGGCAAGACGGCGACGCACGACCCGTCCCTCGGCTACGTGCTCGCGCTGTACCGCCGGCACGAGATCACGCGCCACAAGGCTGGCACGCTGCGCTGGCTCCGCCCGGCGCTTGACCTCTGGGAGAACTGGCTCGGCGCCGGCTTCCGCTGCTCCGAGCTCGGGCCGCGCGAGTGGGAGGCGTACAAGGACCAGCGGCGCGCCGGCGCGATCGACGCCCACGGCCGCCCCGTCGCGGCCGACCAGCGCCGAGCCGTGCGACCCGGCACCGTGAACCTCGGGCTCGACGCGCTGACGATGGCGCTCAACTGGGCGGTGCGGTGGCGCGTCGAGAACCGGCCGCTGATCGAGCGCAATCCGACGTGGCGGCTCCCCTACCTGGACGACGTGAACCCGCGCCGCGCCGTGTGGACGTGGGACCGCTACCAGAAACTCCTCGCCGCCGCCGAGCGGATGACGATGCAGGTCGAGTGGCACGGCCGCCGCGAGCGCGTCCCCTGCCACCTCGCCGACATCCTCGTGGTCAGCGAGGGGACGGGGCGCCGCATCGGCGCCGTGCGCCAGCTCCGCGCGGCCGACCTTCGGCCCGGCGAAGGGAAGTACGGGAAGATCGCGTGGCCCGCCGACACCGACAAAACGGGCAAGGCGTGGCTCACGCCGATCACCCGGGACGTGCGCGAGCGGCTCCTCCAGGTGATGCGCGGGCGCCAGGCCGTGGGCGACGCGCCGCTGTTCCCCGCCCCGCGCGACCACGCCGCGCCCGTGGACCGCGAGACGCTCGCCTCGTGGCTCCGGAAGGCCCAGACGGCCGCCGGCGTGCCGCGCCTCGAGCACGACAGCTTCCACGGCCTGCGCCGGAAGTGGTCCACCGAGCGCAAGCACCTGCCCGATGTGGACGTGGCGAAAGCGGGCGGCTGGCGCTCCATCATGACGATGAAACGCGCCTACCAGCAGGCGGACGAGGCCGGCGTCCTCGAGGCCGTGCTCGATCCCCGGCGGCTCCGCGAGCAGGGCGCATGATCCGACGGCCCATCGCCCTCGTGCTCGGCGCAGGCGCCAGCGTGCCATACGGCTTCCCAACTGCGCGCGACCTACTGCGCGACATTCGACGCGGCCTCACCGACACGACGTTTCGCCAACGCCTGATGAGCGCCAGCCCCGGCGAGGCTGCGATCCAGGGCTTGCGGGAGGCCCTCGCCGGCTCGCCAGTCGGGTCAGTCGATGAGTTTCTTGAAATCCCGGCGCACGCCGGGCTCGTCGGCGTCGGGAAGGCGGCCATCGCGGCGTCGCTTCTCCCGCGCGAGGTGCCGCAGAACCTGCTGCCCGACGAGAAGAGGGACGACTGGTACGAGTACCTATTCCGGCGCATGAAGGAGGGCGCGTCGTCGTTCGAGGAGTTCCTACAGAACCGGATCGTGTTCGTGACGTTCAACTACGAGCGGTCGCTGGAGCACTTTCTCCTCTCCGCGCTGCGCAGCACCTACCGCGCGTCGCCGACGCAGGTCGCCGACGCCGTGAAACAGAATCACCTGCGCATCGTCCACGTGTACGGCTCCTTCGGCGCACTCCCCTACGGCGTGGAGCCCACCATCGGGGGGATCCTCCTCGGTCAGGCCGCTGCATCCATCCACATCGTCGGCGAGCCGGACGCTCAGGCGGGCATCGACGCCGCCCAAGCGGCCCTCATGGATTGCGAACGAGTCTGCTTCCTCGGCTTCGGGTATCGGCGCGCGAACGTCGATCGCTTGGCGCTGAACACCACGCTCCGCAAGGAAGCGCAGGTCTTCGGCTCGGCCTTCGGGCTGCTCAGCGGCGAGCGACGCGACGTGGAGCAGGTCTTTGCGGTTGCAAAGCACCCGATCCACCTTTCGGGCCCGGGGCTCGACGCGCTCACAGCGCTCCGGGAACTGACCGTCCTGTCCGAGTTCGAGTTCCGCTCCGTCGCCACCGACTCGTGAACACACACCGAGTGGGGGGCTTCTTCTTGACACACTTAGTGGCACAGCGGCGGCGAGCCATTGCAGCACCAGCGGTTACGGCCACGTTCGCCTTGTCGATTCCCATGCCGAACGCGCTGGTCGCCACGATCGTCCCGACCCGGTCCTCGAGGAACGCCCGGAGCACGCGGCGCCGCGTGCCGGCGCTCAGCCCCGCGTGATACGGCGCGGCGCGCACGCTGGTCCGGAGCAGCACGCGCGTGACCAGCTCCGCGATCCGCCGCGTCGGCGTGTAGACGAGTGTGCTGCCGTCGCCGGCCCGAACGAGCGCGCGGATCACGGCAAACCGCTCGCGGTCGTGCGCTACGCGCCGCACGCCGAACCGCAGATTGCCGCGGTCGAACGACGTCACTACGATCTCGGCTTGCGCCATCCGGAGCACCGTGAGGATGTCGGCGCGCGCCGCCGGCGTCGCCGACCCCGTCAGCGCCACCACCTGCGGCCGGCCGAGCAGCGACCGAAATACGCCGAGCCGGCGATAGACGGGGCGAAATGCGTTCCCCCACTCGGTGATGCAGTGGGCCTCGTCGATGGCGAGCAGCGCGACCGGCGTGCCCGCCGCGCGCAGGCGCCGCGTGACCGCGGCGAGGCGTTCCGGCGCGCAGTACAACAGCGTGAGGGCACCGCTGCGCGCGGCGGCGAGCACGGTGCGGCGTTGCGCCGGGTCGAGCTGGCTGTTGAGGTATGCCGCGGCGATCCCGCGCCGCCGCAGGGCGCCGACCTGATCCTGCATCAGGGAGATGAGCGGGGAGACCACCACCGTGAGGCCGCCGCCGCGCGCGGCGGCGAGCAGGGCGGGTATCTGATAGCACAACGATTTGCCCGCGCCCGTGGGGAGCACGGCGAGCACGTCCCGGCCGGCCAGCAGCGGACCCAGCACCTTGAGCTGATGGACGCGGAACCGCGTGTGGCCGAAGCGCTCGACCAGCACCGAGCGGGCGGAGTCGAGACTGGCGGGCGCTGGCATGGGAGTACGAAACACCGGCGCCGCGCCGGACCCCTACCCCAAAAACGCCGGCGGGAGCACGTTTACGCGCTATGGCCCTCACGCACTCCCGCGCACCACGCCCGGCGCACGGCGCACGTTGGATTCTCCCACTGCTGGTTCTGGTGATGACCGCGACGACCCACGCCCAGTCCGTTTCGTATCCGCCCACGCGCCGCGCTGACGTGGTGGACGACTACCACGGCACGAAGGTCGCCGACCCCTACCGCGGGCTCGAGGACGTGGACTCCCCCGAGACGCTGGCGTGGATCGAGGCCCAGAATCGCGTCACGTTCGGGTATCTCGACCGGATTCCGCAGCGCGAGGCGATGCGCCGCCGCATGACCGAGCTGTGGGACTATCCGAAGTACGGCTCCCCGTTCAAGAAGGGCGGCCGTTACTTCTTCTTCCGCAACTCCGGCCTGCAAAATCAGTCGGTGCTGCACACCCAGGGCACGCTGACGGCGGAGCCCGACGTGTTGCTCGATCCCAATCTGCTGTCGCCCGACGGCACGGTCGCGCTCTCCACGCTGGCGCTCTCCGAAGACGGCCAGACCCTGGTCTACGGCCTCTCGGGCAGCGGCTCGGACTGGCAGGAGTTCCGGGTGCGCGACGTGACGACGCGCGCGGACGGTTCGGACCACCTCCGGTGGATCAAGTTCTCGGGCGCCGCCTGGACGCACGACGGCGCGGGATTCTTCTACAGCCGCTATCCCGAGCCCGCGCCGGATGCCGATCCGCGGCTCGGCGTGAACCGCAATCAGAAGGTCTACTATCACCGCCTGGGCACCAATCAGTCCGCCGACCGGCTGATCTACGCGCAGCCCGATCATCCCGATTGGGGGTTTTCCGTGGACGTGAGCGCCGACGGTCGCTACGCGGTGTACAGCGTCTGGCTCGGCACGGACCGGCGCAACCGGCTCTACTACCAGGACCTCGGGGATCCGGCGCAGCCGCGCCTCGACGCGCCGGTGGTGCGGCTGCTCGACGATTTCGACGCGTCCTACGAGTTCGTCGGCAACGACGGGCCCGTGTTCTACATCGCGACCGACCACAGTGCGCCCCGCAAGCGGGTCGTCGCGATCGATACGCGGCGGCCCGAGCGCGCGGCATGGCGCGAGGTGATCCCCCAGAGCGCCGACGTCCTGGAAGGCGTGCGGATCATCCACGACAGCTTCGTGGCGCACTATCTGCACGACGCGCACTCCCAGCTCCGGCTGTTCGCGCTGGACGGCCGACCCCTCGGCGAGGTGCCGCTGCCCACGTTGGGATCCATCGTGCAGGTCTCGGGGGAGCGCGACGACAGCGAGATGTTTTACGCCTTCACGTCGTTCCTGTATCCCACGACGATCTTCCGGCACGACTTCACGACCGGGCGGTCCAGCCTCTTCAAGGCGCCGGAGATCGCGTTCGATCCGTCGGGCTACGAGACCGTGCAGGTGTTCTACCGCAGCAAGGACGGCACGCGCGTGCCGATGTTTCTGACGTACCGCAAGGGGCTGCGCCGCGACGGCACGAATCCCACGTACCTGTACGGCTACGGCGGATTCAACGTGAACCTGACGCCGGCGTTTGCGATTCCGGTGCTGGTCTGGCTGGAGCTGGGCGGCGTGTACGCGCAGCCCAATTTGCGGGGTGGCGCCGAGTACGGCGAAGAGTGGCACCAGGCCGGCATGCTCGAGCGCAAGCAAAACGTGTTCGACGATTTCATCGCCGCCGCCGAGTTCCTGGTCGCCGAGGGATACACGGCGCCGGCCGGCCTGGCCATCGGCGGCGGATCGAACGGGGGATTACTGGTTGGCGCGGTGCTCAACCAGCGGCCCGAGCTGTTCGGCGCCGCCCTCCCCGCTGTCGGAGTGATGGACATGCTGCGATTTCACAAATTCACGATCGGCTGGGCGTGGGTCACCGAGTACGGCTCGGCGGACAGCGCGGCACACTTTCCATTCCTGTCCCGCTATTCGCCGCTCCATAACGTGCGCCCCGGCGGTCGGTATCCCCCCACCCTGATCACCACGGCCGACCACGACGACCGCGTCGTGCCGGGGCACTCGTTCAAGTACGCCGCCGCGCTGCAGGCCGCGCAGGGCGGATCCGCACCGGTGCTGATCCGTATCGAGACCAAGGCCGGTCACGGCGCGGGTAAGCCGACCGCCAAGATCATCGAGGAACAAACCGATCGGTTCGCGTTCCTCGCGCACCAGCTCGGGGTGTTCGACGCGGCGCGATCGTCCCCGCGACGGTAGGGCGGTTTAGCCGGCGTCGCGCCAGTCGATGGGGTAGCTGCGCCCGCACTCGGGGCAGCGGGCGTCGCGCGGGCCCTCGGAAATCACGTAGCGCGCGTGACAGCCGGGGCACACCAGGTGCGGCTCGCGCACCACGCTCCACGATTTCGGGGGCTCGGTGCGCAGTTCGAGATTCGTGCGCGGAATGCGAATCTCCACGTGGTGCACGTCGAGCACCACGTACTCCTGCTTGGGGTCCTCCACCACGCGGTACCAGGCGCCGCGGCGCAGCCCTTGCGACTCCGCGCGATCACCGCGACTCCGCGCCCATTGCACTTCAGCCATGACTTGCTCCCCCTGTCCTCACGAGGACGAGAATGGCCGCCTGTGGCACGACCAGATAGGTCCTGCCTTCGAACGTGATCTCCACGGCGGCTTTCCGGAAAAATAACGCGTAGTCCCCCACTTCCGCCTGCATCGGCAGGTACTTGAGCTCCCCGCCGCCGATTTTCCACGGCTCTTCATCCATCGCCGCCGGCTCGGCCATCGGCGTTCCGGGACCGGTCGCGACGATCCGCCCGCCCTGCACCTGTCGGCTCTCGATCGCCGTGGGCGGCAGGTACAGGCCGACGGTGGTGCGCTCCTCCCCCTGCGCCGGGGCGATCAGGACCCGGTCACCGACCACGATCAGGCGCTGGGGCGACTCGTCGGGTGGAGATGGAGGAACGGCGGGGCCGGACATGGCTGATCACGTAGCCACCGATGCGCCTTTTGCGCAAGTCGCAGGCCCGGAGTGACGCCCGTCACCCATCTGTTGCTTGACAGTGGCGGGCCATTTCCCAACAATGGTCCCCGGATTCCCCCTATCGCCCCCCAGGAGGGTGCGTATGCAAGACCCCGTAGCTGGCGCAGCGTCCGGCGTGCAGACCGAGCAGTGGAGCTGGGTGCTGTCTACGCTGGTGGACTGGGTCTGGGCCGGACTGGCCTGGATCGTCGACTGGCAGAACCTGCTGTTCGGCTTCGTCCTGCGGCCCACGTCGCTCTGGCTGCTTGCCGGCAGCGCGGTGCTCTTGCTGCTGCCCGCGGCCGTCCTCGGGGTCGCCGCGGTGTGGGGAACCATGGTGTCGCTGTACACGGTGCCGTTCCGCCTGGGGCGGGCCGCCCCGCTGCTCAAGGCGCTGCTCCTGGCCTGGTGGGACGCGATCGTGATGACCGTCTGGTACTGGCTGGGGCTGGCGCGGCTGCTCTTCGTGCTCGTCAATTGGGCATGGGGGCTGCTCAAACTGGCCGTGAATCTCGTGTGGGGAACGCTGAAGGGCGCGGTTACCTCGCCGCTCGCGGTGCTGGATGCGACGTCGCGGCGTCCCGGCGTCCCCTGGCCGGCCTTCTTCCTGCTCCTCATCTGGTCGGCCGTGGAAGCGACGATCTTCACCTTCACGCTGCGTCCCACGATGGGCGAGCTGCTGGCCGACCTCACCGGCTACGAGGTCAATCCGTTCGCGTTGATCATGCTGCTCTGGATCTTCCTCTTCATCATCGTCGCGGGCAGCTTCGCGTGTATCCAGGTGCTGAACGAGGCTATCACGGCGCGTGAGGCCGGCAACATCGTGTTCATGATCCTGGTCGAGATCGCGGTGGCGATGTTCGAGGTGCTGTTCCTGTACCGCGAGATGGTGGACGCAATGACGCCGTGGCTCGCCCAGCAGGGGGTCATCCTGGGCGTGGTCGGGACGCTGGGGCTGGCGTTCTTCGCGTGGGTCGGCGTGCGCGGCATGACGTGGTTCCTGTTTGGCCGTTTCGGCGCGCCCGCCTTGATCGGCTTGCTGGGGCGCCAGGCGTTCGGACACGAGCACGGCGCCACGGCCGCGGCGGCCTCGGGCGCCAGCGACTTCTGGCGCGGGCCGTTGAACGCGCTCAAGGCGGAACGTGAATGGTTCAAGAAGGAGGCCCGCGAGGTGTTCGAACTGGCTTCGTTGCCGGTGCTGCAGCTGGTTGCCGCCGGCCTCAATTTTGGATTCGTGGTGTTTTCGGGGCGGGGCCACTTCACGCTGCCGTTCCGCTCGATCGAGGACGTGATCGCGAGCACGACGTTCACGACCAAAGCCGCGCCCGAGGTGGTGCACTGATGCGCCGCCTCCCCGTCGTGCGCCTGCTGGGCGCCGCGCTCGTGCTCGCGGCCTGCGTGCCCCAGGAGGGGCGCCGCGCGCGCTCCACTCTGGTGATCGGGCTCGACGTGAGCGGCTCGTTCCGCCAGAGCGGCCACTTCGATGAGAGCATCGAGTTCGCCGCGCTGTACATCTACGGCCACCTGAACGGCCTGGGGGAGTTGCGGCAGCCCACCGACATCTTCGTGGGCTCGCTGGGCGGCCGCGAGCTGCATCAGCCCAAGAGCTTCCACCCGATTCAGGACCTCACCGGCAAGTCGGTCGAGCAGATCGCCAACGATCTGCGGAGCTGGTTCCCGGAAACCGACCCGATCACGGACTTCAACACGTTCTTCAACCGGGTGGCCGTGCATATCAAGCGCCAGAATCTCGTGCTCGCGCCCCTCAACATCGTCATGTTCTCCGACGGCGAGCCCGATTTCCCGGGCGCCGGCCGCTTGACCGATGAAGCGCGCTACCGTCGCATCAACCTCGAGCCGATCGAGTATTTGTCGCGCAGCGTAACGGTGCGGCTGCTGTATGCCACACCCCGCGTCGCGCAGCTGTGGGAGCAGCGCGTGCCGCGCAAGCGCGTGCGCCTCTGGACCCAGGACTGGCAGGTGATGCGGGGCTGGGCCCGTCACCGCCACGCCGGTGTCGGCCCCGAGCAGCAGGACTCGCTGTGGAGCTGGATGCGCCAGATCGTCGACTTCCGGGTGAGACGGGGCAGGATCTTGTAAACTCACAACTGCGCAGAGAGGCGCAGAAAGGCGCGGTCGCACACGGTGCTCAACCTGCATCGGAGGCGACCGCGCCTTTTTGCGCCTTATTGCGCCGTTATAGTCGCAAGCCACTCCTCCGGCTTCACTACCCCGTGGGGCACCCTCGCCCGCGCCAGTTTATAGAGCACCTTCCGCATGCCACGCGGTTGACGGCCCTCCTCCACGAACGGAATGAGCCGTCCCGCCCGCTGGGCCAGCGCCTCGCGCTCCTGCCGCCAGCGCCGCCCGTCGGCCGGCCGGAACTGCGCCCAGCCGATCGAGCCGCACACCCCGGCCGGGCCGAAGTGATCCGACCGGAGCAGCTCTTCGACGAACACGCGAATCGGTCCTTCGAACGTGTGCAGCACGTCGTGCAGCGCCACCACCGCCCCGTCCACGAGATGCGCGCGGAACAGATCGAGATCCTGTTTCGCGCCGGCGTGGGTATGGTCGCCGTCGATCCACAGTAACCGGATCGGCCGGGCCCAGCCGCGCGCGAGATCGTGGGAAAAGGCGCGATGCGCTTCCACGGCTTGCTCCACCTCCGCGGCGCGGAGCGTGGCCTGGAAGTCCGCCCACGAGGACGTCTGGCCGCGCAGGTCGGGATCCGTGACGGACGGCGTGGTATGGGGATCGACCGCCACGACGGGGCCGAGGCCGTAGCGCGCGGCGATGGACGCCAGGGCGACCGTCGACTTGCCCTTGAAGCAGCCGATCTCGAGGATCACGCCGCGCGCGGGAGTGGCCGCGGCGAGCAGCGCCAGAAAGCGGGCCTCGCGCTCGGTGAGATACCCGGACGCGGCCCGGCATCGCGTCCACGCTGCCTCGACGGCCGCCGCCAAGCCGGGCGGCGGGGGAACCGGGAGAGCCGGGGGAGCCGTCAACAGTGGCGGTCGAACGCGGCCGTCAGGTCGGCGGCGATGTCGCGCGCGCTCCGGCCTTCGATGTCCTTGCGCTCCAGCATGAACAGGACCGCGCCGTCCTGCAGCAGGGCGATCTGCGGCGACGAGGGTGCATAGCCCGTGAAGTATCCGCGCGCCCGCGCGGTGGCCTCGGTGTCCTGACCCGCGAACACCGTGACCAGCCGCGCGGGCCGGCGGGCATGCTGCAGGGCGAGCGCCGCGGCGGGACGCGCATGCCGCGCGGCGCAGCCGCATACCGAATTCACGAACACCAGGGTCGAAGCCTCCGCGCGCGCGAGGGCCGCGTCGACGTCGGCAGGCGTGCATAGCTCCTCAAACCCCAGACGGGTTAACTCCTCCCGCATCGGCCGTACCAGCTCAGGGTCGTACATG
>JBOHSP010000175.1:0-6260 GCA_050733275.1 Gemmatimonadales bacterium | reverse complement strand
GCATTGCCACGGCGACGCCCTTCCCGTCGTCGCGCGTTTCGTGCGCGAGTTCCCCGCCATTCCCGCGGTCGCCCTCGTCTCGCGCCACGACAGCAAGTCCACCGAAACGCTGCTGCGCCTCGGCGCGACCGGCGTGCGCTCCGCCGTGGACTGCACCGAGCCCGAGGGGTGGCGGCGGCTGCGCGACCTCGTGGCCCATCCGGCCTCCCCCGTGGCCGTGCGGATCCTCGCGCGCCTCGACCGGGCCCTCGGCGACGCGTCCCCGGAATCGCGGCTGTTTTTCGAAACCATCGCGCGGCTGGCGCCGGCCCTGAACACCGTGCGCGGGCTCGCCCGCCACCTGCGCGTGCGCCCCAACACGCTGATGTCGCGCTTTCACCGCGCCGCCCTCCCCTCCCCCAAGAGCTATCTCGCGGGGATGCGGCTGCTGCACGCGGCGTATCTGTTCCAGAATCCGGGATTGTCGGTCACCGACGTTGCGTACCGGATGGACTACTCGTCGCCGCAGAGCTTCGGCCGCCACCTGCGCGCCGTGCTGGGCGTGACCGCGACCGAGTTCCGCCGCCGGTTCTCGTTCGACGTGGCGCTGGCACGCTACGTCGACCTGCTGGTCACCCCGTACCGGGAGGTCCTGCGCGCGTTCCACCCGTTCAACGCGGGGTTGTGGGAACAAGGACAAAGCGCCGCAGCGACCTCCCGGGCGGGGTGATACAAACGCGAAGGGGAAGCAGACGCGGGACGCGGGGTCAGTCGGCCGCGGGCCGCCGGATCTGATGCTCCGCGGTCTGCTGGTCCGGCCGCAGCACCGAGAACCGCGCGATGCCGGTCCGCAGCCGCTCGGCGAGCTGGGCGAGCTGCTGCGACGTGGCCGTCAGCTCGCCCATCGACGTGATCTGCGTCTCGGTGGCGGCGGCCGCGCCATTGGCGCTCTCCGATGCCGCGGTCGAGATGCTGGCCACCTGCTGTAACGATTGCGCCAGCTCGACCAGCCGCCGCGCCTGGCTGCGCGAGACATCGGCGGTGGCGTTCACGAGGTCGCCCATGAGCTGCACGCCCTGATGCAGCTCCTGCAGGGCGCCGTCCGCCTCGGCGGCCACCGCCCCGATGTCGCGGACCTTCACCTCGCCCGACTGCATCGCCCGCGCCGCGGCCTGGATGCCGGTCTGCAGCTCGCTGACCAGCTCGGCGACCTCGCGCGCCGATTTCCCCGCCTCGGCGGCGAGGGCGCGCACCTCGTCCGCCACCACCGCGAAGCCTTCGCCGTGCTCTTCCGCGCGCGCCGCCTCGATCGCCGCGTTGAGCGCGAGGAGGTGCGTTTGCCGGGCGATGCGCGCGATCGTCTGGGCGAACGCGCCGATCCGCTCCGACATGCCCGACAGGCCGGCGACGGTGGACGCGGTGGCGCGCACCTCCTCGCCGACGGCGCGCAGCGTGGCGCTGGCGCGGGCCACGCGCTCCCGGCCCCGCTCCGCCGTCGCGACGAGCCGGCCCGCGTCGACCTGCATCAGTTCGGCGCGCACGCGCAGCGATTCGGCCTGATCGGCCGCCTTGGCGCTCTCGCCCCGCGCCGCATCGGCGAGCGCGCGTTGCCGGGTGAGGTCGGTGGCGAGCCCCTGCGTCGTCTCGGTGAACTGCTCCGTCGTCGCATGGAGCTGTTGCGCCGCGGCGGCGAGCTGCTCGGCGAAGGCCGCGACCTCGTCGGCTTCGCGCTGCACCGAGGAGATCGTCGCGCCGATTTCCTCGAGCATGCGGTTGAAGCTCTTCTCGAGAAAGCCGAGCTCGTCGGCCTCGGCGGCTGCGGCGCGCACGGCGAGGAAGCCGTGCTCCGCTTCGCCCATGGCGCTGCGCGCGCGCCGGATGCGCGCGATCAGCGTCGCCGGAATGCGCTTCAACGTCATCGCGACCGCGATGAAGACGCCGGCCTCGAGATAGGCGACGGCGTCGAGTCCCGTGGCGGGCGGGTACAGCGCGCCGTGCAGCCAGCTCGCGCCCATGTAGGCGAGCGAAGCGACCAGCACCAGGAAGTCGCCGACCGCCTGGCCCTGGTCGAAGGCGTAGGGCAGCACCGCGATGAACAAGGCCGCCACGACGCCGCCGTGCCCGAACCACACGACCAGCACGCTCACCAGGGCGACGTCGAGGAGGGCCAGCATATAAATGAACCACCAGCGATACCAGCCGCGCTCGTTGATCATGCCGACCAGCGCGTTGATCACCGCGCCAGCCCCGGCGACGAGCACGATCGTGCCGAGCGGCGTCGCGATCAGGCCGCCGAGCCGCCCCAGGCTGCCGAGCAGGAAGAGCGCGCCGGCGATCGCCCAGCGCCGCCGGTGGGTGCGCTCGAACGTCTCGAGGTCCTTGAGCCGCTGCTCGAGCCCGGTCGCGTCGTCCTGCCAGCCTCGCACCCGCGCGGCGAGCGAGGAGCGGGACCAGGGGGCGACGGGGGGCGGGGAAGGGGAGGCGGCGGCGCTCATGGGAGGCCGAGGTCCTGCGCCGTGAGCATTGCTTCCACGAGGTAGCCGGCGCGCTCCAGCGCGTCGCGGCCGCCCTCCTGGCGGTCCACGACGGCCAGCACGCCAAGCACGTGCGCGCCCTCCTGCTCGACGGCCGCGATCGCCTCGCGGGCCGACCCGCCGGTCGTGATCACGTCCTCGACGATGACGACCGGAGCGCCGGACGTAAAGCAGCCCTCGATGCGGCTGCCGGTGCCGTGCTCCTTGGCGGCCTTGCGCACGGTGAACGCGTCGAGCGGCAGGCCCCGGCGCCGGGCGGTGAGGGCGAGGGCGTAGGCGACCGGATCGGCGCCGAGCGTCAGGCCGCCGACGGCGTGCGGCGTCCAGCCGCGCGCGGCGAGACGATCCAGGCCCAGCCCGCCGATCACCGCCAGGCCGTCGCCGGACATCGTGGTGCGGCGCGCATCGATGTAGAAGGTCGATTGGCGTCCCGAGGCGAGCACGAAGTCGCCCCGGCGCACCGACCGGGCGAGGAGCAGCTCTCGGAGGGAATTCTTGAGGTAGTAGTAATCACTACTACTATTCACCGCGCCTGCCGACGATCTGCTTCAAGGCGCGCAGCCAGCCGCCTTTCCCCGGCCCCTCGCCGGGATCGCTCCCGCCCGCGAGACCGCGCTGCAGGTCGGCGGCAAGCGCCGTGACGGACTGCTGGCGGTCGTCGGGGTGCCGCGCCAGACCGCGCATCACCGCCGCCTCGATGGCCCGGGGAACGGTGACGCCCGCGGGCGCCGCTTCGGCGAGCGGCCGCGGCGGCTCCCGCAGCAGCTGCTGGAACATCTCGCGCGGCGTGCGTCCCGTGTGCGGGTGCCGGCCCGTGAGCATGTAGTAGGTGATGGTCGCGAGGCTGTAGATGTCGGCGCGCCCGTCCACCAGCTCGCCGGACAGCGATTCGGGCGCGATGTACTGCAGCGTGCCGACGAAGAACCCCGTGCGCGTCAGGCGCTCCTCCGGCGGCAGCTCGGCGTCGCGCGCGATGCCGAAGTCGAGCAGCTTCACGCGTCCCGTCGCCGGATTGTACATGATGTTCTCCGGCTTGAGATCGCGGTGAATGATGCCGGCCTGATGCGCCGCGGCGAGCGCGTCCGCGAGCTGGCGCACCAGCGGCACAGCGTCGGCCGGCGGAAGCGGTCCGGTGCGGCGCAGGTACGCCGCGAGCGATTCGCCGTCCGCCCACTCGAGCGCCAGGTAATGCAGCCCCTCGGCCTCGCCATAGTCGTACGTGTGGACGACGCCGGGATGGAGCACGCGGGCGCCGTAGCCCGCCTCGCGCAGGAAGCGTTTCACGACGACGGGGTCGCCCCTGAGCCCCTGACGCAATACCTTGAACGCAATGGCCCCGCGCTCGGGATGCTGGGCGCGGTACACCTCGGCCGTCCCGCCCTCACCCACGCGCTCGAGGAGGCGGTAGCCGGCGATGCTCCGGCCGGCCAGGTTCTCGTTCGGCATTGGAGTTGGCGCGAAACTAACGTCCGGTTTTGAGGCTCAGCAAGTGACACGACGCGCGGCGGCATGGACGGCCCTCATCCTTGCGACGGCGGGGGTGGGGGGTCTGGCGGCGTGCGCGTCGGGCGCCCGCGGCGGGGCGCGCGGCGGTTACGCCGGGACGGCGCGGCTGTTCGATGCCAGCTCGGTGTACCGCGGCATGGGGTTTCTCGTCGGCGGAACGGGACTCCCGTTCGTCGCCGCGGTGCGCTATCTCGCCGGCCCCGGGCCCGACTCCACGCTGGCGTTGTTTTCCCTGTCGCTCACCAATCACTCGATCACCTTCCAACGCGCCGGCAGCGAGTTCGTCGCCGAGTACCACGTCGAGGCCTCGTTCCGCGCCGAGAGCGGCAGCGTGGTCCCGGTGCGGCAGATCGGCCGCGACGCCGAGGTGCGCGTGCGCTCTTTCCAGGAAACGATGCGCACCGACGAGAGCGTGATCTTCCAGCAATTCGTGACGCTGCCGCCCGGCGCCTATCGGGTGCAGGTGGCGGTGCGGGACCGCAACGGCCCCGCGTTCGCGCGGGCCGAGCGCCTCGATACCGTGCCGCGGTTCGCGACGTCGGGCAGCACGCGGCCAATCGCCATCTACTCCGGGTCGGGACGCGACGCGCGGGCGGCGCTGCCCGAGCTGCTCGCGAACCCTCGTGCCACGCTGTCCTACGGCGCGGACAGCGTGTTCTTCTATATCGAGGCGTATGGGCAGCCGCCGAACGCGCACCTGCTCGCGCGCGTCGTGGACGAGCGCGACCGGGAGCTGTGGCGCGACACCGTGCCGCTCGCCGGCAGCCCGCAGCTCGCGGCGGGCCGCGTGGCCGTGGCGCCGGCTACGCTCCCCGTGGGCCGGGCGGAGCTCGAAACGACCCCGCTCGCCGGGGGGGATACCGCGCGGGCGGGGTTTCTGGTCAGCTTCTCGACTCAGTGGGTGATCACGAGCTACGAGGAACTGACGAGCCTGCTGCGCTATTTCGCGCGCCAGGAGTGGATCGACTCGCTGCGCCAGGCGGCGCCCGAGGCGCGGCCCGACGTGTGGAAGGCGTTCTGGCGGGAGACCGACCCCACGCCGATCACGCCGGAGAATGAGGCGCTGGACGGGTACTTCCGCCTCGTGCAGCAGGCCAACGTCCGCTTCCAGGACGAGGGCGAGCCCGGCTGGCTCACCGATCGCGGCGAGGTGTTCATCACACTGGGGGAGCCCGACGAAGAGGTGGACCTGTCGACCGGGCTCAACCGCGCCGGCTTCCGGGCTCTGCGCTGGGCGTACCGAGAATACCGGCTGATCCTCATCTTCCACGATCAGAGTGGCTTCGGGCGCTTCCGGCTGACGCCGATCTCGCGCTCGGAGTATCTGCGCGTGCTGGCGCGGGTGAGGCGATCGCAGTGATCGGTCGCGCCGCCCTCGGCGTGGCGGCGGTGGCTGCCGGGGTGGGGGGAGTGAGTGGCGTCGTTACGCCGGCCGCCCTCCGCGCCCAGGAAGCCGTGCGGCCGGACCACACGGCCGCGATGCTTGCCGATTCCTTGCGGCTCGCAGGCCGACCCTGGCACGCCGCCGAAACGCTCCTCGCCGCCGCGCGCCGGATCTCCGACCCCAACGCCTTCCTCCTGGTCGAAGCGGCGAAAGCGGAGGTCAACGCCCGGCGTTACGATCGGGCGTACGCGCTGCTCGCCGCGCGCCCCTGGCTCTCCGCCTATCGTGACGGGGAGGCGGTGGCCGTGCTGGCGGAGGCCGAGTATGGCCTGGAGCGCTACATCGATGCCGCACGCCACTTCGTGGCGGCGCGGGAGCGCGCGGAGCAGGGGCCGGGGAGCCCGCGGGCGGCGCTCCTCGCCGTGCGCGCGGGTGTGGCGTACGAGGCCGCCGGGCAGGCCGACAGCGCTGCGGCGGCATTCGCGGCCGCGCGGGGGGGCGGGCTGGGGGGGATCGATGGCTGGCTGCGGGTGCGGCAGGCCCGGGTCACGCGCGACACCGGGGCCGCGTTCCGCCTGCTGAACGATGGCCCGCTGCCGCCGGCGGCCGCGCGCCACGCCCAGCTCGCGCGGGCGCGCGCGCTGCTCGTGGCCGGCGACACTGGGCGGGCGATCGCGGCGTTCGCGGAGGCGGGCAAGGGACTCGAGGTGGCGCGACTCGCGCTGGGCGCGCGGGATTCGGTTCGCGCCCGGGCGGCGCTGTACGAGCTGCTGCAGCGCGCCCCGCTGAGCGATGACGGCGCCGCCGCCGTGCCGCTGGCGCAGGGTTCGCTGCCGCCGCGCACGGCCGCCGAACAC
>JBOHSP010000174.1:0-4142 GCA_050733275.1 Gemmatimonadales bacterium | reverse complement strand
TCCAAGGGCAGGACTCGACCGGCGCACTGTTCGAGCATCCCGATTTGCCGGAGGCGCTCGACCGGGCGCTCGAGCGGCTGCCGGAGGAATACCGAACGGCGGTGATGCTCGTAGATCTCGAAGATCGATCGTATGTCACCGCCGCGGACGTGCTCGGCGTGCCGCTGGGGACCGTGCGCTCGCGCCTGTTTCGTGGCCGCCGATTACTGCAGGCGGAGCTGGTGGCGTACGCACAGGATGCCGGCCTGCTCCGGCCAGTGGAGGGCGAAAGCACATGATGGCCACGTGCCAGCACGTGATCGAGCATCTCTGGGACTATCTGGACGGCGAGCTGGCGGCCGAGGAGGCCGAGCCCATTGCCGCCCACCTGGCGGAGTGCGGCCGATGCTATCCTCAATATCGGTTTGAGTTCGCATTCCTGAGCCTGCTGGTGCGCGCGCGCGAGCGCATGCCGCCGCCCTCGCGCGCCACAGTCGATCGGATGCGGAGGCTCATCCAGCCTGGCGCCTGAGCAGCAGCAGCGCGTAGCCCCGGCCCGTGTCGGCGAACGTGCGGAGCGGCTCGAAGCCGAACGCCGACAGGTAGCTCTCCAGATCCGCAACCTCGAACTTGCGGCTGATCCCGACCCGCACGCGCTCGCCCGTCTGCAGCGTCACCGTGCGCCCGAGGGGCGCGACGCGGATGATTTGCGGGCGCGTGATCCGCGCGGCGATCTCGACGCGCCGCCATTCGGACCGGTAGGCGGCTTCGTGGCGCAGGCCGTCGAGATCCACGGCGCTGCCCAGCTCGCGGTTCATGCGCGCGAACGCGTTCCTGGTGAAGGCGGCCGACCAGCCGGCGGCGTCGTTGTAGGCGGCATGGATCGCGGCCGGATCCTTGACGAGGTCCACCCCCACCAGGACGCAATCCCTCGGCGCGAGCGCCCGCGACACGCGGGTCCAGAACGCCGCCGCCTCGGTCTCCGGGAGATTGCCCAGCGCACTCCCCAGAAACAGCAGCAGCAGCGGGGAGAACCGCTCGAACAGCGGGAAGGCCGCCTCGGAGAGGCCGAGCAGGGCGCGGATCGCCAGGGCCTGATGCCGCGCCGTGAGGGAGTGCAGCGTCGCGCTGAGGGCCGACTCGCTCTCATCCACCGGCGCGTAGCGCACCGGCCCGTAGGCCTCGCCATACGCGGCGAGCAGCACATCCGCCTTGCGGGGGCCTCCCGAGCCCAACTCGACGATCGTACGGGGGCCGGTGAGGCGGCAGATCGAGGGCGCGCACACGTCCAGCAGCGCCCGCTCGACCCGCGTCAGGTAGTACTCGGGGGCGCGGCACATGCGCTCGAAGATGCGGCGGCCTTCGGCATCGTACAGAAAGCGGGAGGGCACCCAGCGGGGCCGATCGGACAGGCTACGCACGACGGCGCGCGCGAAGTCGAGCACCGGGTCGGGCCTTCGGCCCAGGCGCACCATCCGGCCGCGCTCGTGCGCCCGTCGGCCCGTGCTCCATTCGGTGAGACGGTGCTGCGAGCGACGTTCAGTCGTGGCGATCCGCGGACTCACGGCACCCGACTGAGATTGCAAAAGCTATGCCGTGAATAGTGGCTTCCGGGCCTTGAGGACGAACGCGTGCGCCCCGAACGCGGCGGCGATCTTCCGCGTTTCGGCGCTGGCGCTCGCGGCGAAATAGTCCTGGCGCGCGAGGACCTGGGTCTCGCAAAACCCCGCGTGTCGGAACAGCGCGAGATATTCCTCCTCGGTTGTCGCGCCCACGATGCACTCCGCCCACAGCTGTGGCTGCGCGCGGCAGGCCGCCGAGGGCGGCGTCTCGACCACGATGTCGGCCAGCTGCACCTGCCCGCCCGGCGTGAGGACGCGGAACATCTCCGCGACAGCCGCGCTCTTGTCGGGGACGAGATTGATGACGCCGTTGGTCGTCACGACCGTCACGCTGCCGTCGGGCAACGGCACGTCCTCGGCGTTGCCCTCGAGCACCTCGACGTTCGTGACGCCGGCGAGCGCGACATTCGCGCGCAGCTTGCGGCGCATCGCCTCTGTGACGTCGAGCGCCACGACCCTGCCCCCCGGTCCCACCAGACGGCTGGCGATCAGGGTGTCGGTGCCGGAGCCCGAGCCGATGTCCAGAACGGCATCGCCCGATGCGATCGCGCGGGCCGCGAACGGGTAGCCGACGCCCGCGAACGATTCGAGCGCGGTGGGCGGCAGTTGGTCGAGCTCCGCCGCCGGATAGCCGACGTATTCGCACGCCCGCCGGCCGGTGGGAAAGTGAAATTCCTGCTGCGGCGAGGTGGCCACGGCCGTGTACATCGCCCGCACCGCATCGAAGATGACCTCACGCTGACTCGACGTCACGACCACCATGGATGGCGCCTCCTAGGGTGCGAATTGGCCGAGCAGCCGTCGGATACGCTCCGAGAACGCCGGCGTGACCTCGGCGCGGCCCAGCGCCGCGAGCTCCGCCTTCATGCGGCGTTCGAACTCCGCGCGGGAATAGCAGCTGCGGCAGCGCGCGAGATGGTTCTCGAGCTCCTCCGACGCGCCCTCCAGCTCGCCGTCGACGTACGCCGCCAGGAACCGCAGCGCCTCTTCGCAGCTCAGCACGGGCATGACGAGTCCTCCTGTCCGTCGCCTGGACGGGGCGCGCGCTGCGGGGTCGCGATCACTCCCATGTCGCGCGCCTGCTCCCACAGCCGGCGTTGCAGCGCGCTGCGGCCGCGCGCCAGCCGCGAGCGCACCGTCCCGACCGGAACGCCGAGCGCGGCGGCCACGTCCTGGTAGGACCATCCCTCCACGTCCACCATGATGACCACGACGCGGAAGACGTCCGGCAGCGCGTCGATCGCGCGCTCCAGGTCCTCGCGCAACAGCTTATCGAAGAACGTGCGTTCCGGATTGCTCCACCACAGCAGAAACGGCTGATGCAGCCGCTCGAACAGGGAGAACGCCTCGGCTTCCGCGTGCTCCTCCAGTGGCTCGGGCGAGGGGTGGACGGCAGCGCGGCGCCGCCCGCTCAGGAAGGCGTTCGTGAGAATGCGGAACACCCACCCGCGGAAGCGCTCGCGGCGCTCCAGCGAGCCCCGCGCCACCCAGGCACGGGCGACGGCGTCCGCGACGAGATCTTCCGCGTCCGCGCGGTTGCGCGTGAGGCGCAGCGCCGTGCCCAGCAGCTCCGGCAGGAGCCGCTGCACCGCATCGCTGAACCAGCGGGCCTCAAGGCCCGGCTCGGCGGCTGGCATCGTGCGCGCCAACATAGTCCGCGCCCCGGTCGACAGCGAGCGCGCGGAGCGCTACGGATTCGCGCGGCGCGGATCGTCCGCGGGGTTCACGTACGTCATGCCCCAGGGTCCGACGCCGTGGAGCTGCAGCACGACCTCGCCCTTGGCCCGCGCGAAATGCCGCATCCCAGCCGGGATCGCGCCGAACGTGCCGGTCGGCAGCTCGCCGAACGACGCCGGGTCGAGACGATCGCCCATTCCGACGAGAAACGTCCCTGCGATCACCGTGACATGTTCGGTCCGCGGATGGTAGTGCGGCGGGATCGTGTAGCCGTCCGGCATCCACAGACGCAGGGTGAACTCCCCTGCCTTGGTGGGATCGCCCTCGAGCACGGCGGCCTTGGCGCCCGACGGGAGCACCGGCGGCGCCGCACCCCACGTGATGGCCCCTGCCTTCGCGACGATCGCGTGCTGTGACGTGTCGGCCGCGCCCTGGGCAGCGGCAGCCGGGACCGCCGCCGCCAGCGCGACGATGCCCAGTCCAATCGGTCTCATGGTTCCTCCGTTGCGGAATGGTGATCAGCAGTGTCGAGATACCGACGCAGCGACGCCCAAAAGGTTCCCCTCCGCTCTCCCTCCTCCCCCGACCCGCCGGGGCTAGTCCCCTCGGGGCATTGGTGTTGGACGCGTCCGCGGCGCATGTTTGCAACTCGGGGGGGAGCCATGGAATCAATCGGTCGCACGCGCTGGGCCATCGCCGAAGGGTACATCCCCGGCCAGAGTACGGGGCCCGCACCGGCGATGACGAGTCATGAGACGGTGTGCATTCTCAACGCCGGCGATCGGGACGCCGCCGTCCGGATCACGGTCTACTTCGCCGACCGCGAGCCGCTGGGGCCGTACGAGGTCACCGTGCCGGCGCGCC
>JBOHSP010000173.1:0-4559 GCA_050733275.1 Gemmatimonadales bacterium | reverse complement strand
GACTTCGCCGAGCAGGAGGTGCGCCCGCGGGTCGCCGCGATGGAGCGGGAGTCGCGCCTCGATGCCGACCTGATTCCGCAGTTCTTCGAGCTGGGGCTCATGGGGATCGAGATCGGAGAGGAGCACGGCGGCGCGGGCGGGAGCCTGTTCATGACGGTGCTCGCCGTGGAGGAGTTGTCCGCCGTGGACGCGTCGGCCGCGATCTTCGTGGACGTCCAGAACACGCTCGTCAACGCCCTGCTGCTCAAGTGGGCGAGCGACGACATCAAGTCCCGCTATCTCCCCCGGCTGGCCACCGATCTCGTGGGGGCCTACGCGCTCTCGGAGCCGGGCTCCGGCTCCGATGCATTCGGGCTCCAGACCAAGGCGACGAAACAGGGCGACCAGTGGATCCTGGATGGTCGGAAGCTGTGGATCACGAACGGCGCGGAAGCGGGGTTCTACGTCATTTTCGCGAGCGTGGACCTCGCGAAGGGGTACAAGGGCATCACGGCGTTCGCGGTGGAGCGGGGGTTCACGGGCTTCGGCGTGGGGAAGAGAGAGGACAAGCTCGGCATTCGCGCATCATCCACCACGGAGCTGGTTCTCGATCATTGCGACGTCCCGGCGGCCAACGTGGTCGGCGAAGTGGGGCTCGGCTACAAGGTGGCGATCGAGACGCTCAACACGGGGCGGATCGGGATCGGCGCGCAGATGATCGGCGTGGCGCGCGGGGCGCTCGACGCCGCGCTCACGTACGTCAAGGAGCGCCAGCAGTTCGGCAAGCCGGTGGCCGAGTTCCAGGCGGTGCAATTCCAGCTCGCGCAGGCCGCGACGGAGCTCGAGGCGGCGCGGCTGATGGTCTACAACGCGGCGCGGCTCGAGGACGCCGGTGAGCCGTACACGAAAGAAGCCGCCATGGCCAAGCTCTACTCCTCGCAGGTGGCCGAGCGGGTGACGTCGCTGTGCGTGGAGCTGTTCGGGGGGTATGGGTACACCAAGGAGTACCCAGTCGAGAAGTTCTACCGCGACGCGAAGATCGGGACGATCTACGAGGGGACGAGCAACATGCAGCTCAATACGATTGCGAGGCTGATGTTGAAATAGGCGTTGCCGACCGGGCCCGATCTGACCATATTGGTCATATGGAAAAGACCACAATATCCCAACTCAAGGCCCGCCTCAGCGCCTATCTCAAGAAGGTCCGCGCCGGCCAGACCATCCTGATCCTGGACCGCGATGAGCCTGTCGCCCGCCTCGAGCGCGTGGGCGGCCCGCCGGGTGGACCGGCGGAGCGTGACGACCGTCTGCTGCGCCTCGAACGCGCCGGGCTGCTGCGCCGCGCCCGCCGCCGCGTGGCGCTCGATGCCCTCCGTAAACCCGCCGCCCGCGCCAAAGCCAGCGTGCTCGACGCGCTGCTCGACGAGCGGCGCAGCGGGCGGTGAGATTCTGGGACAGCTCGGCCGTCGTGCCGCTGCTGGTGAGCGAGCCGGGCCGCGATGCCCTGCTCGCGCTGCTCGAGGACGATCCCGCGATGCTCGTCTGGTGGGGCACCCGCGTCGAGTGCACGGCCGCGATCGCGCGGCGCGAGCGCGAGGGGGCACTCGCCGTCGCGGAGGCCGGAGCCGCCCTCGACCGGCTACTCTCGCTCGGCACGCAGTGGCAGGAGATCCTCCCCGTCGAAATCATCCGGAGCACGGCGGAGCGGCTGCTGCGGGTGCACCCGCTGCGCACGGCCGACAGCCTGCAGCTCGCCGCGGCCATCGTCGCCGCCGAGCACGAGCCCCGCTCCCTCCCGTTCGTCAGTCTCGACGCGCGCCTCAACGAGGCCGCCGCGCGCGAAGGCTTCCCGCTCACGTGACCGGCATCACGTTCTCGCGCCGCGCGTTCCGCTAGGATGGCTGCTTCATCAGGAGACCGCCCATGAAGCGCGTACTGCTCGTCGCCGTGCTGGCTCTGCTGAGCGCCGCCCCCGCCCCCGCCGCCGCCCAGGGCCGCGGCCCCAAGAAGGAATTCGTCATTGCCCCCGACCGCGCCATCGCCGTGACGCGCGAGGTGCTGGTGCGGCAGGGCTACGAAGTGGTCCGGATCGAGGTGCGCGACAACGACCGCGTCGTGTGGTATCGCCGCGGCAACATGGGCCGGGGTCGAGGCAAGGGACCGCTCGTCAAGCTCGTGATCCGGCGCGTGGAGAACCGCATCGTGTTCGTCGATACGCCGGATGCGATCCTGGTGGACATCAACGTGAAGCTGAAGCTCTAGTTCGGCTTCACGACAGAAATCGAGTTGTCCGTCCCGTTCGGCACATAGAGAAGGCGGTTCCGGGGATTGTACTCGGCGTCCCCGGGACCGTTGCCGACGGGGATCGTTTGGAGCACCTCGCCAGTCGCCCCATCGATGACGCTGCTTGAGCCCCCATCACGATTTGCCACGAACACACGCCCGGTGGCCTGGTCCACGCTGAGCCCCTGCGGGAACACGCCCACAGGAATGCGCTGCACTATCCTCTTTTGCACGGGATCGATGACCACGACCTCATTCAGACCCGACACGGTCACGTAAAGCCGGAAGTGCGGGCCCGCGCCGGCGTCAGGAATCACCGCTCTAGTCCACGACCTGGAACAGGTTGCTCGTCCCTGCCAGGCTGCCCGCCGTGGCGTCGATGGCCATCGAGCCCGTTCCGTTCACGAAGAGATCGGTGAACGTGGCGACGCCATTCACCAGCGGCTGGGTCAACGTGCCCTGCACTGTCGACGCGGAGCTCGCGCTCTCGATGAGTACGACGCTGCCGCTAGTGCCGGCCACCGTGCGACCCAAATTATCCTGCGCCGCGACCTGTACCGTGAACGGCTCTCCCAAGAACACGGGGCTGGGCGGCTGCTGAATGAACACGAGCCGCGTCGCAGTCGCGACCAGTTCCACGGTGACTTTGGCGATTCCCGTGGTAGACCCGGTGGTGGCGGTGATGTCCGCCGTTCCAAGACCCACGGCGGTCACCAGCCCGGTCGTCGGTTCTACAGTGGCCACCAGCACTGCATTGGTCGCCCACATGAACGTCACGCCGGTCACCGTGCTGCCACCGGCGTCCAGCGCCTTCGCGGCGAGCTGCACCTTCTCAGTCGTGCCGAGGAGCACATTCGTGGGCGTGACGGAGACGCTCGCCACCACCTGCTGCACCGTCAGATCAGCGGTATCCGCGACGCCGCCACTCGCGGCGATAATCTGCGAGGTCCCGTTCGCCAACGATGTCGCCAGCCCCGCCTGGTTCACGCGTGCCACGAGCGTGTTCAGCGAAGACCACGTGAACGTCGGCTGCGGGGTGAGAGACTGACCCAACCGATCGAACGCTTGGGCGGTGAATTGCTGCGTGGCATTCAGGCTGTTCAGCGTCTGTGCCTGCGGCGTCATGGTCACGCTTGCGACGACCTGTGCGATCGAGAGCGTCGCTGCGCCGGTCACGCCATCCGCCGTCGCGGTAATCGTCGCCGTGCCGTTCGCCACCGCGGTGACGAGACCCGTGTTGTCCACCGACGCGATGAGTCCATTGGACGTCCCCCACGTGAACGTCGCGCCGGAAACGGGATTGCGGTTCACGTCGAATGCCTGCGCCGTGAATTGCTGCGTGGCCCCCAGGGCGTCGAGCGTTGCCGAGAGCGGCGTCACCGCAATGCTGTCGATCGCGCCAGCCACGACGTTGATCGTGGGCAGCGGCGTGGACGTCACCGCCGCGTCGTTGATCACGGCGCCGATCGCCGTGCTGCCGATCGACACGCCCGTGAAGCTGGCGCTATACGTGCCGTCGTCCTGATCCATCGTCGGCCCGAGCGTGCCCACGCCAGTGACCGACGTCGTAAACGCGACGGCCGCGCCTCCTGTCGTCACCGCGTTCCCCGCCGCGTCCTTCCCTTGCAGCGTCAACAGGGTGGCGGTCCCGGACGCCACGGTCGCGGTGCCGACGGCGACGAGCGACGTCGCGGTGGAGATGGGGCCGGGCAGGACCGAGATGGTCGGCAGCGTCGTCGTGACGGCCTGTCCGTCGATGGTCGCCCCGATCGTCGTCGCCGTGCCCACCAGCACGCCCGTGAACGTCGCGCTGTACGTGCCGTCGCCGTTGTCCGTCGTCGGGCCGATCGATCCGGTGCTCACCCCGCTGCCCGTCGCTGCGGTGAACACCACAGGCAAGCCGCCCGTCGTAACGTCGTTGCCGTTCGCGTCCTTGCCCCGCAACGTCAGGAGCGCGTCCGAGCCCGAAGCCACGGTGCCGGTCGCAACCGAGATCAGCGACGTCGCGGCCGCAATCGGACCCGCCAGCGCCGTCAGCTCAAACGTCACGGCCTTCACACCCGGGAATGCCGGCAGCGTCGCCTGGACGCTCTGCGCACCGGCCGTCGGGCCGAGCACCGCGAGCACGCGGGCGCGCCCCGCGCCATCGCTTGTGAGGACCGTATCGATCGGCACGCCGCCCGACAGCGCGTGGAACCGCACGCGCACTCCGCCCACGGGGAGGTTATCGGAGCCGCGCACCTCCACCTCGAGCGGTACATCGAGCGTCTGTCCGACGACCCCCGCTTGCGGCGTCC
>JBOHSP010000172.1:0-2583 GCA_050733275.1 Gemmatimonadales bacterium | reverse complement strand
GCGCCGGCCCCGAAGTGCGGCGCGTGGAGGACGCGCTGCGGCGCCGCCTCGGCACCGACGTGCGCGTCACGCTGCGCGCCAAGGGCAAGGGGCAGCTGCACGTCGCGTTCTACTCGAACGACGACCTCGCGCGCGTGCTCGAACTCATCCTGGGCGCGCCATTCGACGGATGAACCCGCGCGCCGTCACGATCGTCATCCATAGCGATGGCGATCTCAACTCGCGCCAGTACCGCTTCTCGCGCTGGGCCGTCCAGGCAGGGAAGTGGGGCGCCATCGCGCTCGGTGTGCTCGTCGTCCTGTTCTTCGCCTTCGCCGGTCCGATCACCCGCAACGCCGCCCGCGTGCCCCGCCTCGAGCGGGAGATCGCGCGGCTGCGGGTCGAGAACAGCCGCGTGCAGCAGCTCGCCGCCGCGCTCAACCGCGCCGAAGCGAACTACCAGGAGCTGCGCCAGATCCTCGGCGCGCGCGCGCCCACGCCCGCGGGATCGCGCAGCAGCGGCGCCGCGACCGTCGCGCGCGACCTCGAGTCGGCGATCCGCGCCGTCGCGATCCGGGCCCGGCCGCCGGGCGCGCGCGCACGGTACGAAACCGGCGCGTCCCGGCCGTCGCACTGGCCGCTCGACGTCAAGGGCTTCGTCACGCGGGGACAGGTTCGCCCCGGCGTCCCGGACGAGTCGCACCCCGGCATCGACGTCGCCGTGCCCGTCGGCACGCCGGTCCGCGCGTCGGGAGGCGGCCGCGTAGCCGCGGCCGGCTACGATCCGGACTACGGCCTGTTCGTCCTCTTGCGGCATCCGGGCGGATATGAAACCATGTATGGCCACGCCTCGCGGCTCCTCGCCGCGGAAGGCAACGTCGTGCAGGCGGGACAGGTGATCGGCCTGTCGGGTAACTCGGGCCGGTCCACGGCCCCACACCTGCATTTCGAGATCCGGCGCGACGGCCGATCGATCGACCCTCTCTCCCTCGTGAAGGAGAGTAACTGAATGGCGGTGTTCAACGACAAAGCAGCGGCGAGCGGCCGCGACCCGGTGACCGGCCTGTCCATCATCGGCGCGGGCATGCGCGTCGTCGGCGACATCTCGGCGGACGGCGTGGTGAAGATCGAAGGCTCCGTGACAGGTACGGTCCGCGCGGCGAAGCAGGTCCTCGTCGCCCGCGGCGGGGAAGTGGAAGGCGACGTCATCAGCCGGGAAGCGATCGTCGGCGGGGAAGTACGCGGCGCGATTTACGCCGAGGAGCGCGCCGAGCTCCAGGCCACCAGCGTGGTGCACGGCGACGTGTCCACCAAACGGCTCCTCGTCCAGGAAGGGGGGGAAATCAACGGCGTCCTCCGCATGGGCGAGGAAGCGGGCCTGCCGCCCGCGACCGCCCACCCCGCCCCCGCCCGGCCTGTAAAGGCCGCGTTCTAAGGCGAGCCCAGAGATATCCACACGTGCCGACGGACCGCGTGTGGATTTCTTATCTTCCGTAGTTTCAGCAACTTACGCGATACCCAATGTGGAAGACTTGATGGTGTCTTCATAGTGTTGTTGCAATGTCTCTAATCGGCCTCGACGCGCTCCGCTCCTACCTCGACGACTACCTGCGGATCGCGGACGAAGTCGCCGACGCCGCCGAGGCCCTGAACGGCCTGCAAGTGGAGAACAGCGGCCGGGTCGAGCGCGTCGCGACCGCCGTGGATGCGTGCGCGGCGACGATCCGCATGGCGGCAGCGGCCGGCGCGCACTGCCTGCTCGTGCACCACGGCCTGTTCTGGGGCGGACTCAGGCCCCTGGTCGGGCCGGCGTACCGCCGGGTCGCGTTGCTCATCCAGCACGACATCGCTCTGTACTCGGCTCACCTGCCGCTCGATCGCCATCCGCACGTCGGGAACAACGCCGTGCTCGCCCGCGCACTCGGCGTGGCGATGCGCGGCGACTTCGGCGAATACCGGGGGGCGCCTATCGGCGTGTGGGGAGAGCTGGGCGTCGGCCGGGACGAGCTCGCCCGCTCGCTCACCGCCTGCCTGGGCCCGCCGCCGCGGCTGTTGCCGTTCGGCCCCGAGCGGGTGGAACGCGTCGGCATCGTGACCGGAGCCGGCGGGGCGCTCATTGCGCAGGCAGCCGCCGCCGGCCTCGACACGTTCATCACGGGCGAAGGACCGCACTGGACCTATTTCGACGCGGAAGAGCTGGGGCTGAACGTGTACTATGCCGGCCACTACGCGACCGAGACGGTAGGGGTCCGCGCGCTGGGCACGCACATCGCCGAGCGCTTCGGCGTGCCGGTCGAGTTCCTGGATCATCCCACGGGGTTGTGACCGTCCCGCTCCCGGCGCGCCGTGTCCTCGGCATCCTCGCGGCCGCCGAGTTGCTCGCGATGGCGCCCTGGTTCAGTGCCTCCGCCGTCGCGCCCGTGCTGGTCCGCGAGTGGGAGCTGACGCCGGGCGGGGCGGCGTGGCTGACGATCGCGGTGCAGCTCGGGTTCGTGGCGGGCGCGCTGGTCAGCGCGATACTGACGCTCGCCGACCGCTGGTCGGCCCGGCGGCTGGTCGCGGGGTCGGCGCTGCTGGCGGCGCTCGCCACGCTCGGCGTCGCGG
>JBOHSP010000171.1:0-4941 GCA_050733275.1 Gemmatimonadales bacterium | reverse complement strand
ATCCCGACCTCGCCCGCATCCAGCCGCTGGGGCGGTTCCGGCTGCCGCCCGGCCGCCGCTCCCGCGAGCCGCAGCCGGTGGCCCCCGCCGCGCAGAACGACACCTGCGACCCGGGCGGCGATCCGGTGTACGGGCCCTCGGCGACGCCGCTGCGCCGGCTCAACCTGTTCCCGCTCATCGCCCGCGGCGCGGACGGCAGCGGTGTACGCGTGGCGCTGCTCGACAGCGGGTTCGATACCGCGAATCCGGCGTTCGGCGGCGTCACCGTGGTGGCGCAGCGCGATTTCGTATTCGGCGATGACACCGTGCGCGACGAGCTGGGTGTGGACGTCGCGGGCGCGCACGCCCACGGCACGGCCGTCTGGTCGCTGCTCGCGGGCGACGTCCCGGGCCGGCTGCGCGGCGTGGCCCGTGCCGCCTCCTACCTCCTCGCCAAGACCGAGGACGTGCGCTCCGAAACGCGCGTCGAAGAGGACCACTACGTCGCCGCCCTCGAGTGGACCGACTCGATCGGCGTGGACATCGTCTCCTCGAGTCTCTCGTATCTCGTGTTCGACAACGGCTTCGGGTACATGCCGTCGGAAGTGAACGGCGACGTCGCGGTGACGACCGTCGCGGCGGATGCGGCCGTGGCGCGCGGCATCACCATCGTGACGGCCGCGGGCAACAACGGCCCCGACTCGCGCTCGATCTGGACCCCCGCGGACGGCGACTCGGTGATCGCGGTCGGCGCCGAAGACTCGCTCGGCACCGTCGCCCCGTTCTCGAGCCGCGGCCCCTCGGCCGACGGCCGCATCAAGCCGGACTTCACGGCGCCGGGCGTCGCGATCTGCGCCGTGACCGGCCGGGGCCGGCTCGGCCGCGTCAACGGGACCTCGTTCGCGACGCCGCTCGTGGCGGCGGGCGTGGCGCTGCTCAAGCAGATGCAGCCCGTCCTCACGCCCCTCGACGTGCGCGACGCGCTCCGCGCCGCCGGCGCGAACCGCTCCGCGCCCGACACGATTCGCGGCTGGGGGCGCCCCGATTTCGCCGCCGCCGCCGGCGTCTCCAACAACGGGCTCGAGCCCGTCGAGCCCGTCACCAGCCCGCTCACGACGGTCACGCCGACGTTCTCGTGGACGCCCCTCGTGCCGCTCGTGCCTCCGGTGTCCTATCGGCTGCGCATTGCGCAGGACAGCGTGTTCGCCCAATTGCTCGTGGACACCATCGTGGGTACCGCGGAATCGGTGGACCTGCGCCGGGCGCTCAAGCCGGGCATCATCTTCTGGCGCGCGTACGGCCGGGACGCCGCGGGCGACACGGCCAGCACCGGCCGCGTCGGCCCGCTCGCCGTCCCCCTCTGGGCGACGCTCACGGCGCTGAGCGATCCGGCGGGCGCCGTGATCGATTCCCTGCAGCCGACGTTCACCTGGACATCGCCGCCGGTGGCGTCGCCGCCGGGCCCCTACAGCTATGACCTGTTCGTGCGACGCGTGACCGATACGGCGCCGGCGTTCGCCACGACGGGCCTCACGGGCACGAGCTTCCGGCTCCCCGTGCCGCTCGAGCGCAACTCGATGTATCGCTGGTCCCTGGTCGTGCACCTCGCGTCCGATACCAGCCTGGCGCCGAGCCGCGGCACCTTCCTTGTCGTGGACGGCGGCACGCCGACGGCCACGCTGCTGTACCAGAATTTTCCCAACCCCTTCCCCGCGGTGGGGCGCGATTCCACCTGCCTGTGGTTCGATCTCGCCGTCCCCGGTCGCGTGGAGCTCGAGATCCTCGACCTGCGCGGCAACCGCGTGCGGCGGTTCATTCCGGGACCCGACTTCCCCGCGATCCTCCCGGCGGGGCGCTACGGCCGGGGCCAGCCGGGCGGCACGACCTGCGATCCGCGCCTCATGTGGGACGGCCGGGCGGACGACGGGCACCCGTTGCCCCCGGGCGTGTATGTCTCCAAGCTCAAGGCGCCCGGGCTGGTCGCGTTCAAGCGCATCGTCTACCGCGGAAGGTGAGTATGAAACTCGTCACCGTCGGCACCGGTACCGTCGCCCCCTCCGCCCGCCGCATTTGCCCGTGTCACTGGGTGGAGCGCGGCGACCTGCGCATCCTCTTTGACTGCGGCCCGGGCGCGCTGCACCGCCTCGCCGAGTTCGGCCTGCCGTGGCACCAGGTGACGCACGTCGTGCTGTCGCACTTCCATCCCGACCACTGGGGCGAGGTGCCGATGCTCGTGTATGCGCTCAAGTACACGACCGAGCCGCCGCGCGCCGAGCCGCTCGTGATCCTGGGGCCGCCCGGTGTGGTGCGGCTGCTGCGCTCGCTGGCGGAAGGCTACGGGGACTGGCTGCTCGACCCCGGCTTCCCCATCGGCATCCTCGACGTGCGCGACGGCGAGCCGTTTCCGCTCGGCGCCGAGGTGAGTCTCGAGACGTTCCCGGTGCCGCACACCGACGAGAGCGTCGCGCTGTCGCTGGTCGCGCCCGAAGGGCGGCTGGTGTACACGGGCGACACGGGACCGAGCGCCGAGCTGGCGCGCTGGGCGAGCGGCTGCGACCTGCTGCTCGCCGAGTGCTCGCTCCCCGAGGAGATGGCCGTGGACACCCATCTCACGCCCGAGCGCGCGGGCGAGCTCGCCCGCGAGGCGGGAGCGAAGCGCCTGGTCTTGACGCACTTCTATCCTCCGGTTGAGACTTCGGACCCCCCGGCGGACGTGCGCGCCGGGAAGCGCTTCGGCGGCCCGGTGACCGCCGCGCGCGACGGGGACCGCTTCACCATCGGGGACGGGAGGCCGTAGCGTGCTGATCGTGATGCGGCACGGCGCGACGCGCGACGAGGTCCAGAAGGTCGTGTCCGTGATCGAAGAAATGGGTTACCAGGCGCGGGCGATGCCCGGCGCGCAGCGCACCGCGGTCGGGCTGGTCGGCAACGACGGCCGCGTGGACGCGTCGCGCCTCGAGGGCCTTCCCGGCGTCCAGGAAGTGATCCACGTCTCCAAGCCCTACAAGCAGGTGAGCCGCGAGTGGAAAGCGGAGCCCACGGTGGTGCGCTTCCCGGGCGGCGTCGGCATCGGCGGCACCGACGTGGTGGCGATCGCCGGCCCCTGCTCGGTCGAGACTGAGCGCCAGATCGTCGACGCCGCGCGCCAGGTGAAGGAAGCCGGCGCCGTGATCCTGCGCGGCGGCGCGTGGAAGCCGCGCAGCTCGCCCTATTCGTTCCAGGGGCTCGGCAAGGCCGGCCTGCGGCTGCTGGCGCGCGCGCGCGAGGAAACGGGGCTGCTGATCTGTACCGAGGCGATGGATGAAGCGGCCCTGGGGCATGTGTGCGAGGTCACCGACATCGTGCAGATCGGCGCGCGCAACATGCAGAACTTCTCGCTGCTCAAGGCCGCGGGTCGCTGCGGCAAGCCGGTGCTGCTGAAGCGCGGCATCAGCGCCACGATCACCGAGCTGCTGCTGTCGGCGGAGTATCTCCTGGCCGAAGGCAACCATGAGGTGATCCTGTGCGAGCGCGGCGTGCGCAGCTTCGACACGGCGACACGCAATCTGTTCGACCTCACCGCGATTCCCGTGGTGCACAAGCTGTCGCACCTGCCGATCATCGCCGACCCGTCGCACGGCACGGGCCTGCGCGACAAGGTGATTCCGATGGCGCGCGCCGCCGTGGCCGCGGGCGCCGACGGCATCATCGTCGAGGTGCACCCCAATCCCGAAGAGGCGCTCTCGGACGGCGCGCAGTCGCTCTTCCCGGAGCAGTTCGCGCAGCTCATGCGCGAAGTGCGGATCATCGCCGAAGCGATCGGCCGGCGGGTGGCGGAGCCGGCGGCGGTGGGGGCATGATGGGCGGATGGGCGGATAGGCGGATAGGCGGATGGATGATCGCCGTGGTGGCTTCCCTATCCGCCTATCCGCCCATCCGCCCATCCGCCCAGGATCCCTGGCCCATCCTCGACCACGCGAGCCGCGCCTACGCCGCGGTCCGCGATCTCTCGGCCGACTTCGTGCAGGTCATCGACAATCCCATGATCGGCGGCCCCGACACCACGCGCGGCCGCCTGTTCATCCAGAAACCCAACTACTTCGCGATGCGGTTCACCGAGCCGCGCGGCGATCGCATCGTCGCCGACGGGCAGCACCTCTGGCTGTACACACCATCCAGCACGCCGGGGCAAGTCATCCGCTCGGCGATTCCGGGAACCGGCACCACCGGCCCCAACCTGATCGCGCAGTTCGTGGAGCAGCCGCGCGAGCGTTATCAGGCGCGCTACGTGCGCGCCGATTCGCTTGCCGACGCCGTCACGCTCACGCCGCGCGATACGGCGTCCGAGCTGCCCTATTCCGAGGCGACGGTGTGGGTCGATCGTACCGATGGGATGATCCGGCGCCTGGAGATCGTCGAGGCCTCGGGCCAGCGCCGGACCGTGATTCTGCGTGGCGTGGCGGTGAACCGGGGCGTGGCCCGGTCGGAGTTCAGGTTTTCGCCGCCGGCCGGATCACGGGTGGTACGTCAGTAGCATCCGGGCGGTCCCCGCGCGGTTCGAGCCGTGCCGGTCGCTCCCGGGGCCATCTGCGTTGCGGAGGCGACCTTGTACGTCTAGCGATGCCTTTATGGATTCGGCTGAAACAATTGAATCCAGAACGTGTCCGAAATACTCCTCAAAGTCGGCACATCCCCAACAATGGCCGAGCAGTCGGCCATGTCGATCAATCAAGAACATTTGCGGGATGGCGTGGACGCCATAGGCACGAGCGACATCTCCATGATCGAACAGTTGCTCGTAGCCTAGGCCCTCGTGGCGCTCGAGCCACTCGAGTACGCGCCTCGGCTCATCGCGATATACGATACCATAACCGCGGACCCCGGCGTGTTCGTACTTACTCAGCCAGTGAACAACGCGACCATGTAGCTCAAGGCATGGACTGCACCAGGTGGCCCAAAAGTCGAGCAGGGTCAGCTCTCCTC
>JBOHSP010000170.1:0-1515 GCA_050733275.1 Gemmatimonadales bacterium | reverse complement strand
GCGCGGGGTGGGCGCCCTGGGCGCGCGCGCTCACGAGCACCACGGCAGCGAGCGCGGCGGCCGCCGCGCCCGCCACCAGCCACGGGGTCCGCACGCTCACAGCGCCTCCAGCGTGGCGAGCACGTCCGCCCCGTAGAACAGACGGATGTACTTCGCCTGGGTGCGCGTCAGCCGGCGCACCGCCCACGAGAGGTGCACGAAATGCGGCTCGTGTGGCGGCCGCAGCGGGTGCATCCCCACCTCCTCGGGCAGCAGGTTGCCCTTGCGGGTGTTGCAGCTCGAGCAGGCGGTGAGCACGTTGGTCCACGCGTTCGTGCCGCCGCGCGACAGCGGCAGCAGGTGGTCGCGCGTCAGGCATTCGCGGTGCCGCAGGTCCTGCTGCGAGCGGCCGCAGAACTGGCAGCGGTAGTTGTCGCGCGCGAACAGGAACGTGTTGGTGACCTGGCGGCGGAACCGGCGGGGCACGTGCACGAACCGCACCAGGCGGATCACCGCCGGGCGCGGTATGGCCAGGCGCTCGCTGCGGACGGGCGTGCCCTCCGCCTCCACCACCTCGGCCTTGCCGTCGATGATGAGGCGAAGCGCCCGGCGCACGGGCACCATCGTCAGCGGCTCGAACGACGCGTTGAGCGCGAGACAGCGCACTCCGGGGCTCCTCTCAAAAAATGGCCGTCTCGCTCGCGTGGAACGAGGCGGCCACATATGCTAATACCGACGGCCAACCTACGGCAAGTGAGCGATTTACGGGCTCGCGCCGGGTGGGGCGGGCGTCACGGCGGGCGCGAACGCGCGGCGTAAGTCGTCAATCTGCGCCTGGATCGACGCCCGCGCCGACCCCCCCGCGGTCGCCCGCCGCTCCACGCTGTCTTCCCAGGAGCCGAGGCGCAGCAGCGCCGACCCCAACCCCGGATGAATGGCGTTCGCGGTCGCGGCATCGACCTGGTCGAGCGGCACGTTCCGTTGCTCCGCGGCCCGCACCAGCTCCCCGATGAATCGGTGACTATCTCTAAACGGCACATCGCCTTCCACCAGGAGATCCGCGAGATCCGTGGCCCGCATCGCCGGATCGAGGGCGGCGGCCATGCGCTCCGGATTCACCGTCAGCGTCTCGATGGCGCCGGTGACGGCGGGCAGTACGAGGGCGAGCGTGTCACAGGCGTCGAACAGCGTCGCCTTGTCTTCCTGGAGATCCTTCTGATAGCCCGCGGGCAGCCCCTTCAGCGTGGTGAGCAGCGCCACGAGGTCGCCGAGCAGGCGTCCCGCCTTGCCCCGCGCCAGCTCGAAGACGTCGGGGTTGCGCTTCTGCGGCATCAGGCTGGAGCCCGTGCTGAACGCGTCGGCGAGCGTGATGAAGCCCAGCTCGCCGCTGGCGTACCACACCAGCTCTGTGCCGAGCCGCGAGAGGTGGGTCCCGATCAACGCGATCGCGAACAGCACGTCGGCGACGAAGTCGCGGTCGCCCGTTGCGTCGAGCGCGTTGGGCGACACGGCGCGGAAGCCGAGCGCCTCCTTGAG
>JBOHSP010000169.1:0-2411 GCA_050733275.1 Gemmatimonadales bacterium | reverse complement strand
GACTCGCTCGGATACGGGGGGCTGGGGTTCGGCGCGGCGGCAGCACGCGCCCGCGGCTCGCGCGATTCGCTGACGTGGCTCGCGCGCTCGCGCATCGGCGACCTGGGCGCCTTCCTCGCGGGTGGCCGCTATGCCCGGGCCGGCGGCGTGCAGCGCCTCGGGATCGATTCCCTCGCCGTGCTGTTGCCGGGCGGCGTCTGGTTCCTCGACGAGCCCGCCGAGGTCGCCGTCAGCGACTCCGTGTTCGCGCTCGACACGCTGGCGCTGACGGGCCCCGGCGGCGCGGGCCGGCTCACCATCGGCGGCGCGCTGCCGAGCCGCGGCCCGCTGGCGGCGCACGTGGCGCTGGAGCGGTTTCCGCTCACCGGCGTCTACACGCTGTTTCAGCGCGACACGTTCGGCGTGGCCGGCTCGATGACCGCGCGCGTCGGCATCACCGGAACCCGGGCGAGCCCGGTGTACGCCGGCTCGTTCGCGTTTTCCGACGCCTCGTTCGGCGCGTTCCGCGCGCCGTTCATGGACGGGACCATCGACTACCGCAACCGGCGGCTGAACGGCGAGCTGCGGCTGTGGCGCAGCGGCGAGTCCATTCTCGAGCTGACCGCGCACCTGCCGCTCGATCTCGCGCTGGCGGACGTGGCGCAGCGGCAATTGTCCGATACGCTCTCGGTGCGCGCACGGGCCGACAGCGTGGATCTGAGCGTGCTGGCCGCGGTGACGTCGCTGGTGCGGGACGTGCGCGGCGTGTTCACCGCCGACCTCGGGGTCGGGGGCACGTGGGACGCGCTGCGGCTGCGCGGCGGGCTCGAGATCCGGGATGCCGGCGCGACGATACCGGCGCTGAACGTGCGGTACGACGACGTGAACGGCCGGCTGGCCCTGCGGGGGGACACGATCCTGGTGCAGTCCCTCACCGCCCGCGGTGGGGACGGGCGGGCCGAGGTCACGGGGCACGTGCGGCTCGAGCGGCTGACACGCCCGATGCTCGGGCTCCGCATCGACGCCAGCGAGTTCTTCGCGCTCGACCTGCGGGGCAACGTGACCATCACCGCGAGCGGCGAGCTGGCGGTCACGGGACCCGTGTTCGGGTCCACGCTCACCGGCCGCGGCACGGTCACCTCCGGCGTGCTGCACTTCGCCGATCTCGTGAACAAGCGCGTGGTCAATCTCGACGAGCCGTGGGTGCAGCAGCTCATCGACACCTCGCTGATCCGCCAGCAGCGGCTCGGCCCCGAATTCGAGAGCGTGTTCCTCGACAGCCTGCGGATTCAGAACCTGCAGCTCACGATGGGCAGCGACGTGTGGCTGCGCTCGAACGAAGCCAACATCCAGCTCACCGGGTCCGTGCTGGTGAACAAGGTGGGCGACAATTACCTGCTGAGCGGCACGCTGCAGGCGCCGCGCGGCACCTATCGCCTGGTGATCGGGCCGCTCACCCGCGAGTTCGTGGTGACGCAGGGAACGGTGCGCTACTTCGGCACGCCCGACCTCGACGCCGAGCTCGACATCGAAGCCCGGCACGTGGTGCACCCGCTCCCCCTCGCGCCCGACCAGCAGCCGGATCCGCCCATCACGGTGGTCGCGCACATCGGCGGCACGCTGCGCGTCCCGCGGCTCACGCTCGAGGCCGAGGAGCGCGCGCTGTCGCAGCCGGAGCTCATTTCCTACCTGCTGTTCGGGAAGCCGAGCTTCGAGCTGGGCGGCGGGCAGGGGGCGTTGGTGAGCAACGTCGCCGCGAGCCTCGTCGCCGGCGAGCTGGAGCGCACCTTCGTCTCCGATCTCGGGGTGCCCCTCGACTATTTCGAGATCCGGCCCGGCGGCCACCCCAACAATCCGTTCATCGGCGCGCGGTTCGCGGCGGGCTGGCAGATCGGCGCCAAGACCTTCCTGGTACTGAACGCCGGCTCCGAGTATTGCCCGGGCGCCGTGAGTCAGGTATCGAGCCAATTCGGTGCGACCCTGCAATACCGGCTGAGCTCGGAGTGGCGGACCGAGGCGAGCTTCGAGCCGCTGCGCGCCTGTGTCGCCTCCCAGGCGGGCGATCAGACGCCCACCCAGCAGTTCGGGCTCGACGTGCACTGGGAGCGGCGCTACTGACATGACCCGCGCCCTGCTGATCACGAATCCCGCCGCGGCACGAGCGCACGCGCGGGCGGTCGCCGCGATCAGCGATACGCTGCGCGGCGGCGGCTGGACCGTGGAGGTGCGCGCCACGGCGGCCCCCGGCGATGCGCGGCGCTTCGCCGAGGAAGCCCGCGCCTACGACGTGCTGGTGTGTCACGGCGGCGACGGGACGGCGATGCAGGTCGCGGCCGGCCTCGTCGGCACTGGCATTCCCCTCGGCCTCGTGCCCGGCGGGACGGGGAACGTGCTGGCCGGCAACCTGCGGGTGCCGCGCACGCCGGCGCGCG
>JBOHSP010000168.1:0-3272 GCA_050733275.1 Gemmatimonadales bacterium | reverse complement strand
CAATGCCGATGCGGAGCTGGTCCGGCGGGGGCGTTACCTCACCGCGACCTTCCTGGTCGAGGCCGGCGACACCGAGTTCCTGGTGCGGGTGGTGGAGGGGCGCATCGCGGCCGTCGAGCCCGGCCCGACGCCGCCGGCACGCCGGCGGCTTGACCTGTCCGAGGATCCGCGCTAGCGTACCGCGGCGCCGGGACGCTGACCAGCCGCCGCCGAAACGTTCGTCACGCAGGAGAGTCCGCCATGCCGGAAGTCGACGAGTACGCCTCGTCCTATTACTCGATGACCTGGGAAGGCCCCCGCGGCTATCCCAAGGACGCCAACTCCGGCCGCTGCTACATCACCGGGATGCTCGGCATGCTGCGGCAGCAGGGCGAGCCCGATGTGCTCTTCGCGGACGGCACGAGCGGTGACGGCTTTTCGTTCCGCTGGTGTCCGGCGTGGGGCAACCCCGCGTTCAACGGCGGCGCGGGGGCGTTCCACGAGTTGTGGGAGTACACGCCGAAGGCGCTCGGCTTCCGCGCCCACTGGGAAGAGGACGACGAAGACGGCTGGGACGGGGCGTGGGCGCGGCTGCGCGGGCTCATCGACCGCGGGTTGCCGGTGCAGGTGGGGACGCACTATAGCCTGATCCTGCCGTATGGCGCGCCCACGTCGCCACGGCTGGCGCACGTGCTGTCGGTGCGGCCGGGGCCGGGCTTCGGGCATCACATCGTCATCGCCGGCTACGACCTCCAGCGCCAGACCGTGACCGTCTACGAGCCCAACGACATCCTGCCGCACGCGCGCTACGAGTGCCCGATTCCAGTGTTTCGCCGGGCGTGGGAGGAGGCGGCGCAGCGCGAGGGAGGGCATTACACGGAGTGGCCGTCGCACTATCCCTTCGGCGGGGAGTGGAGCCTGCACGACGGCTACGGGCCCTATCAGATGATGTGGGTGGAGCCGGGGCGCGACCCGTCGTGGAGCGTCGCTGCCTCCATCCGTGCCAGCTTCCGTCGCAACCTCAAGATCCTGCGCGGCGAGTACCCGAAGCCCTACGCGCTCTTCGGCAACCAGTGGCAGATCCCGCACTGGGAGACGGGCGCGCCCGGCATGGCACGGTGCGCGGAAGCGATCCGGGCCGGCCGGCTCAAAGACGTGGTGACGCCCACCGGCGACGTGCGCAAGCTCTTCGTGCAGGGCAACATTCCCAACCACGGCGTGCTCGGCCGCGCCGGCGCCGCCGGCTATCTGCGACGGGTGGCCTCCGAGCTGGGCCACCGCGGTCTAAAGCCCACGCTGGTGGCGGAGGCGGCCGCCCGGATGGAGGAGTCGTCGAACCTCTTCCGCAAGCTGCGCTACGAGGAAAACCTCGGCGCCGCCGGCAACGTGCTCGGGCGCATCGCCGACTGCGAGCTGGACGCACTCGACCTCATGGACCGTGCCTGGCCCGAGGTGAAGGCGCTGATGACCGCCCCTCAGGGGCGGTAGGCGAGTACCTCGTTCAGGAAGCTGAACGTGTAGGCGTGCATCACGTGCAGGTTGTCCTTCTGGCAGTGAGTGACGCCGCCCATGCCGTGCGCACGCTCGACCACGCGCAGGCGCTTGATCTTCGAGCCCGTCTCCTCCAGGCAGCGCACGCCCTGGCTCACCGCCAGCGGCGCCCAGTCCTCGCCGCCGACGAGGTAGAACATCGGGCAGGCGATGCGCTCGAGCACCCCCTTGAGGTTGTACTTATCGCGCATCTCCCAGAACTGCTCCACGGTCTTGGCGCCGATGAGCGATCGGAGATTCGCATGGGGCGGGGTCGCGTACCAGTCGCGCGGCCGGTAATCGTCGCCCCACGAGTAGAGCGCGCCCCAGGACACGGCCGCCGCCACGCGCGGCTCGAAGGCGGCGGCGCGGGGGATGAGGTAGGCGGCGAAGCTCTCGCCCACAAGACAGATGCGCTTGGGATCGACGTCGGGGCGCTTGCTCAGCAGATCGACCACCGGCGTGACGAAGTGCTCGCAATCGGGACGCGTGGGCAGTCCCTTCTCATAGAGGGTCAGGCCCACGCCGGGCGCGTTGAAGACGAGGCAGTGGTAGCCCGCCATCGACGCTGGCAGCGCCACCGTGAAGTAGGCCTCCTCCGACAGCGAGTCGGCGCCGTTTAGGTAGAGGATCGTCGGCAGCCGGCCCTTGCCGACGCGCGAGGGCACGAAATAGCCCGCGAGCGTCACGCCCTCGTAGGGGATCTCCACGGTCTCGCACCGGTGGTCGAAATGCGGGATGGCGGCACGAAACGTCTCTTGCGTCTTGCGGAGGGCGGGGACCTTCCGCGTGTCCTCGCCGGTCACGTAGAACTGCGAGGCGCGGTGGTAGTTCGACGCGCGCTGCGAGGCGAAGCGGGCGCTGAGGCGGTTACCGAAGCGCTCGGCCTCGGCCGCCTGCTCCTCGCAGAGACGCCCCATCCGTGACCACTCCCGGTACCACGACTCGTCGTCACCGGACTTGATCCGCTGCACGACTTCGTGGATCTCCGTGAAGTCGGCGCCGCCGAAGTCGATGATCCCGAGCAGGCGCGTGACCTGAAACGACCAGTTCCACAAGCGCGGCTCGTCCCAGGCCTGATAGGTCTGCGTCGCCATGGTGTCAGTCTCTCCAGCCGATCGGGGTGAGCGTGCGCTGATCGATGCGGAAGACGCCGGCGAGCCAGTCGGCCATCAGCTCCTGGCCGATGGTGGGGTTGTCGTGCTGGCAGTGCTCGGCGCCGGTCTCCGCGGGCGTCACGAAGCGCAGGGTGGCGTTGACCCCCTTGGCCTTCGCGTACTCGTATGTCTGCGTGGCGTGCGACATGCCGAGCACGTCGTAGCCGCCGTGCAGGATCAGGTAGGGACACTTCATGTCCTCGAGCACGCCCTCGAGCGTGAAGGCGCGCGCGCGCTCGACGGCCTCCTTCATGGTCTGCACGCCGAAGACCCACTTGATGTGGCTGGCGAGGCCGTGGCTCTCGTCGGCGTTTTTCCACAGCTCGTAGATCGACCAGATAGCGCCGTGCGAGATGGCGGCGGCCAGCCGGGGCTCGCGCGAGCCCGCGCGCGCGGCGTAGTAGCCGCCGAGGCTCGAGCCGCACACCGCGATGCGGTCCGGGTCAACGTCCTTTCTTTTCGACAAGAAATCTATGCATTTGCCGACGGGCACCTCGGTGTCGGCGCGGTTCACCACGCCGTAGCGGCGCAGCGTGCCGCCCTGCCCCGGGCCGTCGATCATGAGGACCGAGATGCCGCGCTGCAGGGCGCCACGCGCCTGCATGA
>JBOHSP010000167.1:0-7022 GCA_050733275.1 Gemmatimonadales bacterium | reverse complement strand
CGGCGGTTCGCCGCGCGCGGCGAGCCAGCCGGCGAGTGTCGCGCGCGCCGCGTCCGGCGTCAGGGTGAGCAGATCCGTGGTCACGGGAAGCGCGCGTCCACGCCCACGCGGTAGGCGGCGCCCAGGTCCTGCACGCCCGTGTCGCGCGCCAGCGTGATACGATACTTGCCGATCCGCAGGCGCAGCCCGCCGATCGGCCGCCAGTTCGACGTGCGGTACCCGCCCTCGCGCACCACGGCCGCCTCGAGGGCGAGCGCACCGCCGAACTCCGCACCAACGCTCAGATGGTGATCGGCGGCGAAGCCGCGCCCGAACGCGAGCCCGTAGCGCCCACGAAACGTCGCCCGCCCTCCCCACAGCGGTCCTTCCCAGACGAGGTATTCGACGCCGGCGTAGAGATCCTGCGTGGCTTCGGCCGGACGGAACGACGAGAAAAAGTGCGTCGCCGCGGCCAGCCGGAGCTTCCGGCCGAGCTCGTACGCACCGCCGACGTCCGCGGTCCACCGCGTGGCGCGGTCCGTGTCGAGCCGCGTTTCGTGAAATGCCAGCGTCGCACCGACCGTCGCGTGCCCGCCGGCGACGACCATCCGCCGGCTCCAGGTCGCGCCCAGCGCGAAGCTATAGACGGGCACCTCGCCACCCGTCACGTCGGGGCTGTCGATCGTGCGGGCGAGGTCGTTGAACCAGACGCGCCCGTAGACCACGCCCACTTCGCCGACGCTTTCCACCCGCCACCGGGCGGCGCCCAGCATGCCGGTCGCATCGATCGAGGCGGGCGTCTGGACGATCTCGAAGGCGACTTGCGTCCGCGCCGAGTCCTCGCTCTGGGCCGGGTTCCAGAATGCCGCGGCCGCGCCGGTCGCGAGGGCCGGTGGCACCGGCATCGTCGTCGCTGCAACACGCCAGAGGGAGGCGCCGGCGGCTTCCTGGCACCACAGGCGCCCTGCGCCCAGGGTGCCGAGGCCAACTGCCACCACGAGAACGCGTTGCATGTCGAACGTTCATTGCCGGATGTGGCGCTGTCAACTCAACTCAACTATCTTCAACCGCTTACAGCACTTGAGCCCTCACGTGCGACTGTGCGATCTCCTGACGCCGAGTCGGATCCGGGTACCCCTCCGGGCGCAGAGCAAGGAGGGAGTACTGCGGGAACTCGTGGACCTGCTTACGGGCGGGAATGGAGGCTCGGATGTGCTGCAGGCGATTCTGGAACGCGAGCGCCAGTTTCCCACCGGGATTGGATACGGGGTGGCGGTCCCCCACGGCAAGACGCCCGCGCTCGCGAGCCTGGCGGTCGTCGCCGGAACGAGTCCCGTGCCCGTGCCGTACGAGACCGTTGATGGCGAGCCGGTGCGGCTGTTTTTCCTGCTGGCGGGCCCGGAGTCGCAGGCCGGCGCGCACGTCAAGGTGCTGAGCCGGATTTCGCGCCTGGTCCGGCGCGAGCCGGTACGGTCCCGGCTGCTGAACGCACGCACGCCGGAAGAGTTCTATCGCACGTTGTGCGAGGCTGAAGGCGGAGGGGGGGGAGCATAGACGCGTCGGTGACCCGGACAACCTGGCGCAGCCACCGCTGCGGCGCATTGCGGAGCGAGCACGTCGGGCAGCAGGTGCGGCTGGGCGGTTGGGTGCACCGGTGCCGCGATCTGGGGGGCATCGTGTTCGTCGACCTGCGCGATCGCGACGGTATCGTGCAGGTGGCGGTGGGTCCGGAGTGGGCGCCCGCGGAGCTGGTGACGCAGGCGCGCAGCCTGGGCGCCGAGACGGTGATCGTCGTGGAGGGCGCCGTGGTCGCCCGGCCGGCCGCGATGCGGAACGCCGAGCTGGCGACGGGCGAGATCGAGGTCCACGCGACGACGCTGAGGGTCGTGGGACGCGCCGAGACGCCGCCCATTCCGGTGGCGCGCGGCAAGGGGGAAGAGCTGCCGGCCGAAGAGCTGCGGCTCAAGTACCGCCATCTCGACCTGCGGCGCCCCGAGCTCCAGGGCAATCTGATGTTGCGGCATCGTCTCGCGCAGCGCGCTCGGCGCACGCTCACGGATCTCGATTTCCTCGAGATCGAAACACCGATCCTCACCAAGCCGACCCCGGAAGGCGCGCGCGATTACCTGGTTCCCTCGCGCGTGCACCCGGGCGAATTTTACGCGCTGCCGCAATCGCCGCAGATCTACAAGCAGCTCCTCATGGTCGCGGGATTCGATCGCTACTTCCAGCTGTCGCGCTGCTTCCGGGACGAGGATCTGCGGTACGACCGGCAGCCGGAGTTCACGCAGATCGACATCGAGGCGTCGTTCGTCGCACAGGACGACGTGCTCGCCGTGGTCGAGGCCGTGCTGGTCGCGCTGTGGGACGAGGCCGGGCATACGGTCGAGCGGCCGTTCACTCGGCTGTTGTGGCACGACGCGATGGAGCGCTACGGCACGGACAAACCGGATCTGCGCTACGACTTCGCGATCACCGACTGGACGGCGGCGGTGCAGCCGCTCGCCGTGCCGTTCTTTCAGGCCGCGGCCGCCCAGGGCAACGGCGCGCGGGTCCGCGGCATCGCGGTGCGCGGCGGCGGTGGGTTGTCGCGCAAGGACGTGGACGGGCTCGCCGAGACGGCGAAGAGCCATGGCGCGCCGGGTCTCGCCTGGGTGAAACGACAAGGCGAGCAGGTCTCGGGGTCGCTCGGCAAACATTTCTCCGCCGAATCGCTGGGCCGCCTGGGTGTGGGCGACGGGGACGTCGCGCTCATGACGGTGGGCCCCGATCGCGTCACGTCGCCCGCGCTCGACAAGGTGCGCCGGGAAGTGATTCGCCGGCTCGCGCCCGCGCCGAAGACGGCGCACGCCCTCTGCTGGGTGGTGGACTTCCCGTTGTTCGAGCCGGACCCGGAAACCGGGAAGCCCGTCTTCGCGCACCATCCGTTCACGGCGCCGCACCCCGATGACGTCGCGAAGCTCGATACCGACCCGTTCGCCTGCCGGGCGCTGCACTACGATGCGGTGTACAACGGCCACGAGCTGGGCTCGGGCTCGATCCGCATCACCGACCCCGCGGTGCAGCGCACGGTGTTCGCGCATCTCGGCCTGACACCGGCGGACATCGACGCGCGGTTCGGCTTCTTGCTGGCGGCGCTGGCCGCCGGCGCGCCGCCGCACGGCGGCTTTGCCGTCGGGTTCGACCGTACCGTGATGTTGCTCCTCGGGACCGGCTCGATGCGCGATGTGATTGCGTTTCCCAAAACGACCGCGGCGCGGGCCCTGTTCGAGGGTGCACCCGCGCCGGCGCGGCCCGAGGATCTCGCGGCGCTGCACGTGCGCGTGGTGCCATGAGCGACGACGTGACCCCCGTGACCCAGCGCCTCTCCGTGGAAGGCGTGGACCCGCTCTCCCTCGCGGGCGTCAACGACGGCAACCTGCTCGAGCTGGCGCGGCGGATGGGTGTGCGCGTCTCGTTACGCGGCGACAATTTGTCGCTGGCGGGGCCGGCGGCCGCGGTGGAACGCGCCGCCGTCGTGGCGCAGGCGCTCGTCGACCTCGCCCGCATGGGCGATACGCTCGACGTGCACGACGTGGAGCGCCTGGTGACCGAGGAGTCTCAGGGCGGGATGGACGGGCCGGCGCGCGCGCCGGCGGACACCCCCAAAATCATCCTCCCCGGCCTGCGGCGGGTGATTCAGCCGAAAACGGCGGGCCAGCGCGAGTACCTCAAGGCGATCGCCGAGCACGACATCGTGATCGGCATCGGCCCCGCCGGGACGGGCAAGACCTATCTGGCGATGGCCACCGCCGTGGATGCGCTGTCGCGCAAACGCGTGCGCCGCATCGTTCTGGCGCGGCCGGCCGTGGAGGCGGGCGAAAGCCTGGGCTTTTTGCCGGGCGACCTGCAGGAGAAGGTGGACCCCTACCTGCGCCCGCTGTACGACGCGCTGGAGGACATGATGCCGCGCGACCGGATCCAGAAGGCGCTGGAGGCGCGCACGATCGAGATCGCGCCGCTCGCCTATATGCGGGGCCGCACGCTGGGGGACGCCTTTGTGATCCTCGATGAGGCGCAGAACGCGACAGGGATGCAGATGAAGATGTTCCTCACGCGTCTGGGCGTGAATTCGCACGCGGTCATCACCGGCGACAAGACGCAGATCGACCTCGGCAACCGCGAGGACTCGGGCCTGCTCCAGGTCGAGCGGATCCTGCCGGGGATCGAGGGGATCGGCTTCTGCTACCTGGGGGATGCCGACGTGGTCCGCCACCGGCTGGTGCGCGAGATCATTCGCGCGTACGCCGAAGACGCGCAGGGCTGACATGAAACTGCCGCCGCGGGAACAGGTTCGCTATCACGCCGCGCGCTGGGCGTGGGTGCCGGCGCTCGCGCTGCTGGCGCATCTCGCCTTCCCGTCGAGCGCCGTGGACGTCGCGCCGCTGCTCGAGCCGGGGGCGCGCGCGGAGCAGGAAATCGTCGCGCCCTTCAACTTCGTCGTCAACAAATCGGAAGACGAGCTGCAGCGCGAAGCTGAAGAGCTGGCGGCTTCCGCCAAGCCGATCTATGAGTTTCGCCAGCGCGGCTACGACACCGCCACCACGATGCTGGCGGCCTTGTTCGCGGCGGTCGACGCCGTCGCGGACGACGGGCCGCAGGCGCTGATCCGGACCGCGCGGGAATTCGGCATCACGCTCACGCTCCAGGAAGCCGCCTATCTCGGCCGCAACGGCAAGCGCCGCGCGCTGCGCGCCGCCCTCGAGCAGTTGTTCGAGCGCACCCTCGCCGTCGGCGTCACCGGCCCGGGCGTGCTCCAGGTCGAGCAGTCGCGCGAGCTCATCGTGCGGCGCGGGGCATCGGAGACCTCCGTCGCGCGCGACCAGGTGCTGACCTTCGCCCAGTACCTGAACCGCGCCAAGGCGCTGCATCCCGACGCGGGGTCGAGCGTCGGCGACGTGCTCTACCTCAAGCTCGTGCGGCAGTTCTTCCGGGCCACGCTGATCCCCAAGGAGCTGGAGACGCAGCGCCGGCGCAACGAGCTGCGGGGCAGCGTCGATCCCAGCAAGTACATCGTGCGCGCGGGGGACCGCATCGTCGGCGCGCGCGAGGTGGTGACGAGCGAAGCCCACGAGCGGCTGCAGGCCCTGCATCAGGAGCTGCTGCGGCGCGGGGCGGCCACGACGCTGTCGATCCGCGGCCTGCTCGGACCGCTGCTCCGCGACACGCTGATCCTCTCGATCTTCTGGGTGCTGCTCGTCTTCTACCGGCGCGAGAGCTATCGCGAGCTGCGTCAGGTGGCGCTGATCGGCGGGTTGTTCGCGATGGTGCTGGCGCAGGCGGGCGCCGTCGCGCGGTTCTACCCGGCCCATCCCGAGATCATCTTCATGCCGTTCATCGCCATGATGATGACGGTGCTGTTCAACGGCCGCGTGTCGATGATCGCCGCGATGATTCTGGCGGTGGTGATCGGCCTGCAACCGGTCTTCCACGACGTGCCGGCGCTGTTCCTCTGTGTGGTCGGCGGCGTGACCGCCGCCCTCTCGGTCCGCACCCTGCGCAGCCGCAGCAATTTCTACGCGCCGGTGCTGATCATCGCCGCGGGCTACCTCGCCGGCGCCCTGGCCCTCGGGCTGGCCAGCGGCTGGACCGCCGAGGAGATCGGGCTGCGCGGGCTGTGGGGCGCCCTCAACGGCCTCGTCTCGGCGGGCCTGACGTTTTTCCTGCTGCCCGTGGCGGAGTCGGTCACGCACATTACCACGGACCTCACGCTGCTCGAGCTGTCCGACCCGAGCCGGCCGCTGCTGCGGCGCCTGTCGCTCGAAGCGCCGGGCACCTACGCGCACAGCGTCGCGATGGCGAACCTGGTGGAAGCCGCGTGCAACCGCATCGGCGCCAGCGGCCTGCTCGGCCGCGTCGGCTGCTACTACCACGACATCGGCAAGATCAAGGCCCCCCAGTACTTCGTGGAGAACCAGATCCCGGGAAACAACCCGCACGACCGGCTCAAGCCGGCGCAGTCGGCGCAGATCATCAAGGCGCACGTGGTCGACGGCCTGGCGCTCGCGGCGGACGCGCGCCTCCCCGACGCGGTCGCGGCGTTCATCCCCGAGCACCACGGCACCACGGAGATCACGTACTTCCTCGACAAGGCGCGGAAATCGGACGGCGGCGAGCCGCGCAATCCGGCCGACTTCGGTTATCCGGGGCCCAAGCCGCGCTCGATGGAAACCGCCATCACGATGATCGCCGATTCGGTGGAGGCGGCGCTGCGCGTGCTCGATGACCTGACGCCGCAGAAGATCGAAGAGGCGATCGATCACATCGTGCGGACCAAGGTGAACGCCGGCCAGCTCGACGAGGCGCCCCTCACCCTGCAGCAGATCGATCAGGTCAAGTCGGCGTTTCTCGTGGTGCTCAGCGGCATGTACCACAACCGCATTGACTATCCGGAGTCCAGTGGCGGCATCAGCGCGGACTGGCAGCCGGCGCCGGACTCTTGAGCGCCTGGGCCGCGCCGTGCGCCGGGTGCTGGCGTGGGAGGGAGCCCGGCACGCGCGCGTGGAGCTCACGCTGCTCTCCGGCCCGGCGATGCGGCAGCTGAACCGCCGCGCCACGGGCCGCCGGGGACTCACCGACGTGATCGCCTACGCGCTTCCCCAGCCCGACGGCAGCCTCGTCGGCGACGTCTACATCTGCCCCGCCGCCGCCCGCCAGGCGGCGGACGGCGCGCCCGCGCTCGCGGTCGAGCTGCTGCGGCTGGCGGTGCACGGCACGCTGCACGTGGTCGGCTACGATCACCCCGACGGGCCGAGTCGCACGCGGTCGGCGATGTGGCGGCGCCAGGAGCGCTACGTCGCCCGGCTGCTCGGCGCGGGACGCGCCGCCGCGAGGCGCTGATGCTGTCGCTCGCCGCTCTTCGCATCATCGAGCTCGTCGTCGCGCTGCTCGCCGCGTTCTGGGCCGGGCTCCTCGCGCTCGCCGAGGAGGCCGCCGTGGGGGAGGCGCTGCACACGCTCGGCGACGCGCCGCCGCGCTCGGCGGCCAGTCGCGTGCCGCTGCAC
>JBOHSP010000166.1:0-2284 GCA_050733275.1 Gemmatimonadales bacterium | reverse complement strand
CCGCGGCCCGCTCGCCCCGCTCTCCCCCCGCCAGCTCGCCGCGGATCTGCTGCGACTGCTCGGCGGCGACGCGCGGCGGCCGCATCAGGTAGTCCACATAGGCGCGGTACGCCTGATCGGTGGGGATGCGACCGGCCGAGGTATGGGGATGGTACAGGTACCCCTTCTCCTCGAGGTCGCTCATCGTGTTGCGGATCGTGGCGGGCGACAGGCCGAGCTGGTGGCGCTGGGCGATAGTCCGGCTCCCCGCCGGCTCGGCGGTCTGGACGTAGGTCTCGATGACGGCTTCGAGCACCGCCCGCTCGCGGTCGCTCAGTGCTGCGCTCACGGCGTCGCTCCAACTCCTTTAGGCAAAAGAATTTAGGTTCATCCCTGCCAACTTAGCCTGGCACCACGTTTGCGGTCAAGTCTCGTACCAGCGCATCGAGGCGAAGCCAGCCGTGGGGCGTGCACTTGAACCTGTCGTCTTGGCGGACCACCCAACCTTGGCGCGCCCAAAGGGCGGCGAGGGGCGGCGGAGGGCGGCGAAGAGCGATCCCTTCCGTCGTCCGCAGCGCGAGGTAGGTCCGCTCGAGTTCGCGTTGCTCGCCGGTGAGGACTTCTTCCGCCTCGACGGGCGAGCGGCCCTCGGCAATCGCGCGGCGGTAGGCTTCCCAGGCGCTCAGGTTCCACCGTCGGGTGCGGCCGTCGAACGAATGGGCGGCGGGGCCGAGGCCGAGATAGGGGGCCCCGGACCAGTAGGCCGAGTTGTGGCGGGAGCGGAAGCCCGTCAGGGCCGCGTTTGACACCTCGTAAAACTCATACCCGACAGCCGCCAACCACTCGTGGGCGGCGAGGTACTCGTCGGCGTAGCGGCCTTCGTCGGGCGGCTGCGTCGCCCCGCGCGAAATCCAGCGGTCGAGGGGGGTGCGGTGCTCCACGGTCAGCCCGTAGAGCGACAGGTGGGTCGGCTCGAGGTCGATCGCCGCCTCCACGTCCCTGCCCCAGTCGCGCTGCAGCTCCTCGGGTAACCCGAAGATCAGGTCGAGCGAGATATTGGCGATCCCGGCGTCGCGCAGGGCGCGCACCGCCGCGCCGACGCGCGCGGCGTCGTGGGAGCGGTGCATCCAGTGGAGGACGCGGTCGTCGAACGACTGGGCGCCGAGGGAGATGCGGTTGATGCCGGCGGCGGCCCATGCGCGCGCGTTGTCCGAGGTCACATCCTCCGGGTTGGCTTCGAGGGTGACTTCTGCATTGCGGATTGCGGATTGCGGATTCGCAACGGCATTGCGGATTGCGGATTGCGGATTGCGGATTGTTTGGGTGAGTTCGTGCACGAGCTCCGCGATCGCGCTGGCTGGTAGCAACGAGGGAGTTCCGCCGCCGAAATAAAGCGATTCGAATCCGTCAATCCTCTCCGAGTGTTGCTGGAAGTCCTTCAGAATCGCGGATACGTAATCGTCTACAGGAATCCGCTTTCGTACTGCAATCGAAAAGTCACAGTACGAGCAGCGTCGGACGCAAAAGGGAACATGAACGTAAACGTGCGCCATCGTGGCAAAGTTAACTCGGCCTGCCAATCCGCAATCCGCAATCCGAGATCCGCAATCATGTAAGCCCAAACACCATCCCCGGCCCCTGCCGCACGAGTCCCCGCAGCTCGAGGTCCGTGAGCGCGCCCAACACCGCGGCGGGCGGAGTCCGGGCTGCCGCGACGAGCGCGTCGACATGCTGCGGCTCGGTGGTGAGGCGAGTCCACAGCGCGAGCTGCAGCCCCGTGAGGTCGGGGGGCGGCACGCGCGGCGCCGGGGTCCCGAGGGCCATCGCCGTATCCTTCATGTCGCCCCGCCCCGACGGCAGGCCGATCTCCTCGAGGATGTCGGCGGCGCACAGCGCGGGCTTGGCGCCCTGCTGGATCAGGCGGTTGCAGCCCACCGACGTGGGGCTGGTGATCGGGCCCGGCACGGCGAGTAGGTTGCGCCCATACGCCAGCGCTTCGTCGGCGGTGTTGATGGCGCCGGACTGCACCGCGGCTTCGATGACGACCACGGCACGCACCAGCCCGGGGATCAGCCGGTTGCGCCGCGGGAATGCGCCCGCGTGGGGCCGCTCTCCCGGCGGGTGCTCCGACACGAGGCAGCCGCGCTCCCGCATCCGGTCGTACAGCGCGCGATTCGCGGCCGGGTAGATGACGCCGAAGCCGTTGCCGAGCACGCCGACGCTGCGGCCGCCGGCATCGAGCGCCGCGGCGTGCGCGATGGCGTCGATGCCGCGCGCCATCCCGCTCACCACGACGGCGCCGCGC
>JBOHSP010000165.1:0-2351 GCA_050733275.1 Gemmatimonadales bacterium | reverse complement strand
GCACCGCCGCGGCCCGCGCCTTGGCGGCCAGGGTCTGCGCGGCCGCGCGCGCCGAGCGCACGTTCTGCCGGGTCAGGGCGCCGCGAATGCGCGGAAACGCCAGCATGGCGATGAATCCGACGAGGATCACGACGATCACCATTTCGATCGTGGTGAAGCCCGCCTGGGGACGGCGCGAACGGTTGGCCATGTCACGCCAACCCGCCTTCAGGAAGCGTGCCCGGGCACTAACTCGTTGGGCCCAAAAGCACTAAGCCCGCGCGAGCGGGCTCAGTGGACCTGCAGGACTCTGCAGAATATGCAACCTATTGCATAGCTAGTACAGGCGGATCCAGCTCCGTGAACGGGCCAGCGCGCCGTTGCTGGTCATATTGAGCGCCTGCACGATGGCGCACTTGGAGTAGCGCACCTTGGCCGCGCCAGAGATGTCGTTCGTGCCGCCGTTCTGGTTCTGGGCGAGCACGGTGCCGTGGAAATGCGCCGCGGCGGCGCCACCGCCGGACGTGGTGAGCGTGCCCTTCACGATCACGATACCGAAGTACTCGAAGCCTCCCGCGACGGTCAGGTTACCGTCGACCAGCAGGATTCCCTGCCCTTGCCAGTTCTCGAGCGTCGCGTCCCCGGCGATGTGGACGATCGGGAAGTAGCTCCCGCAGGCGCCCGTATGGTTCAGGCCGTCGCCCCAGTTGCGCACGTCGTTTTTGTTGCACACGCCGCCGGCCGAGGACGGCTGAATCGGGTACCATAGCCCGCCGGCGAGCTTGATGTTGGCACGGGCCGCGAGTTCGCTGTACATGACATCGCCGAACGTGTCGAACGTATTGTTGTTGATCGACGTGTCCTGTTTGACTGGCGGATTGCCGACCTGCACCGCCGAACCCTGTCGCGTCACGGTGCCATCGACGTAGAACGCCGGCTTGACGGAGTCGGGCGGGAGGCAGTCCGTCCAGGTCGCGTTGGGCTGGTGGTCCGTACCGTCGACGAGCGAGGTACCGCGCTGCACCGTGTTGCCCTGGCTGGTGAACGCGCCGGTCTGCGGAATCTGGAGGGGGCGGATCCGCACGAGGACGCCGAGGCGCTGGCGCGAGCCGCCGCCGCGGCGGCGGAAGGCGCCGCTCGCGGCACGGCTGAGCGTGTCCGAGCCGGTCAGCTCCATATAGTAGAGATTGCGGTTCAGCTTCCACAACGAGCCGCCCCACGAACCGGTGCGGGACGCGGTGGTGCGGTCGGCGATCTGCCACGTGTCGCGCGGATACACCAGCATGCTGTTGATCGAATCGGGGTTCCACGCCGCGATCACCTCGGGCGCACCGCCCTCGACGATCCCAAACGACTGCTCGAAGCGGTGCTGGTTTTCGCCGATGCGCTGCTCCTGCGTGCCGAGGAACAGCGCCGCGCCGGCCAGCACGCCGACGACGACGATGGCGAACATCGCCACCGCCAGGGCCATCCCGCGTTCGTTGCCACGGACCACGTACATAGGCACTCCTAGAAGCGTCGGTTGTTGCGCAGGGCGGCGCGCGTCATGAGGCTGTCCAGCGGGATCATGAGCCCGCCGCCCGCCACGTCCTGCACCGGGGCCGCCGTGCGGCCGCGGACCCGGATGTCGATGAGCGCCACGCTGTCGGCCAGAATCGTGGGGGCGCCGGCGCGGTTGAAGTACGTGAGCGTGAGGCCCGTGCTGCCCGACAGCGGGCCGACGATCGGCTCGATCGCCGCGCCCAGCGGCGCCTCGAGCCCCAAATACCAGAGGTTATCGGTAGCCGACTGATACAACGCGTAGCGCACGGCCTGGAACCCGCGCAGCGGCGCGCCGCGCGGAATCGCATTGTTCACGTTGAGCATCGACGCCGGCGGAACCGCCAGGTTGACCCTGTACGCGAGTCCCGGGGAAATACCGTCGGGGCAGGTGGCAGTCCCAAGCGCCTGAGAAATCGCACCGCGCCACCATTGGTCGTCCATCCGGCTGCCCTCGTCCCCTTCGTAATAGAGCAGCACCGAATCGGTGACCTGCAGCGGCACGCCGCTGTACAAGTCCCGAAACAGCGTGATGGGCACATCGATGAGCCCGGCGCCCAGGGTAGGCTGCAGGCACATCACCCCGAACTGGCGCATCGCGCGCATCCGGATCTCCGTCGGGGAGACCAGATAGACGTCGTTCTCGGACGCCGCGATCTCGCGGAATTCGGCCGGCAGAATGGCGGCTGCCGCCCGGATGTTCTGCTGCAGGCGGATCCGCTGCGTCTGCGCGTGGTAGGTCCGCTGATTATTGACCAGCACGCGATAGACGCCGGCGGTGACGATGCCCATCAGCAGCAACGCCAGCATCAGCTCGATCAGCGTGAACCCGC
>JBOHSP010000164.1:0-18680 GCA_050733275.1 Gemmatimonadales bacterium | reverse complement strand
GCCGAAGCATGGACACTCTGCTCCAGGATCTCCGCTACGCGGCACGGAGCCTCCTCCGCACCCCGACACTCACGGGCGCCGCCATCATCTGTTTGGCGCTCGGGATCGGTGCCAACGCGACCACGTTCGGTGTGGTCGATCGTTTGTTCTTCCAAACGCCGCCTCACGTGCAAGAGCCCGATCGCGTGGTTCGCGTGTACGTGCGCCGGATCTCGTCGTCGTTTGGGCCATACGTGGCAGGGGTCGGTTCGTACGTGCGCTACGCCGATCTCCGGAACGCCGTGAGCGGTTTTGATGGCGTCGCAGCGTATCACAGCGTGACGACCAGTCTAGGACGGGGCGCCGAGGCCGAGCGGATTAGAGGCATGATCGTGACGGCGTCCTTCTTCCCGCTGCTCGGTGTCAAGCCCGCACTGGGCCGATTTTTCGTCCCCGATGAGGACCGAGTCGGAGCCGCGCAGCGGCTGGTGGTATTGGGCTACGAATTCTGGCGGCGCCGCTTCGGCGGTAGCGCCGCCGTGCTCGGGACCACGCTGCAGCTCGGCAGGAACCCATATACCGTGATCGGCGTCGCTCCGGCCCGCTTCAACGGCATCGGCCTCGAGCCAGCCGACGTATGGCTGCCCATGAGTGCCGCTGACCCGGACCTTGGGGGCTGGGACCTGCTACGATGCACCAACTGCTTCTGGCTCGACGTCGTCGCTCGCCTTCGGCCCGGCGTATCGCCGACGCAAGTGGAGAGCGAAGCGACCGTCGTCTTCCGCCGTCCCCACGCCGAACGGCCGCGGGGTGACTCAGCAGCCGTCGTACTCCTTGGGCCGGTGCAAGCTGCCCGCGGCCCCAACGCCTCTGCCAGCAGCAAGCTCGCCCTCTGGCTCGGCGCCGTCACGGGTATAGTGCTGCTCATCGCCAGCGCCAACGTCGCCAATCTGCTGCTGGCCCGGGCGCTGCAGCGCCGGCGCGAGATCGCCGTCCGGCTCGCGATCGGCGCGGGTCGCCGGCGGCTCGTTCGCCAACTCCTCACCGAGAGTATTGTCCTCGCCGGTCTTGGCGCTGCCGCTGCCGTCCTCGTGATCGTGTGGCTCGGCCCCGTCCTGCGCGATTACCTCCTTCCCGAGCACGTTGTCGGCTCGATGCTCGAGCCGCGTACTCTCGCTTTCATGGTGGCCGTCGCCTTGCTCACCGGTCTTGCCGCGGGACTCGCGCCCGCGTTGCACGCCATCACTCCGGATCTGACGGTCGCCCTCAAGGCGGGAGAGCGCGACGGGACGCTGGGACGCTCCCTCACGCGCAGCGCGCTCCTTGTGGCTCAGGTCGCCCTGACACTGGTGCTTTTGGTCGGTGCCGGGCTGTTCATTGCCAGCCTCCAGAGTGTGCGCTCGTTGCGACTCGGTCTGGATCCTGATCGCGTGTTGACGGCCTCTGTGAACCTGAGACAACTCGGCTATGAACGGCCTGCAATTGACGCGTTGTACGAGCAGATGCGAGAGCGGGTGTTGGGTCTTCCAGGCGTCACCGATGCGAGTCTCGCCATCGGAGACCCGTTCGGCTGGAGCTTCGCCGGTGATCTCCGCGTCCCCGGGCGGGACTCCTTGCCAACCTTGGGCACGGGCGGCCCTTACGTCAGCGCCGTGACACCGGACTATTTCACCACGTTGGGCACGGCCATCCGGCGTGGTCGCGCCTTCATTGACGCCGACGTCACCGGCGCGCAGCCCGTCGCCGTCGTCAACGAAACAATGGCACGTCTGGTCTGGCCCGGCGAGGACCCGATCGGGCAGTGCATGATCGTTGGCGAGCGGAGACTGCGCGAGGCAGGCGCGACGACCCCCGCCCCGTGCACCACGGTGGTCGGTGTGGTCGAGGACACGCGCCGCAACGCCGTTATCGAGGACGCGACGATGCAGTATTTCATCCCGCTCGCTCAGGCCCAGCAGATTCTTTGGGCACCGGTGACCGCCCTCCTCATCCGTACCGCCGGCCCAGCCGACCAGATGGCGGAGCCGGTGCGCCGAACCGTGCAGGAGGTGGCGCCGAACCTGCCGTACGCGAACGTCAGGTCGTTGGCGGCGCGTCTCGAGCCCGAGCTCCGCCCTTGGCGGCTCGGCTCCATTCTGTGCAGCCTCTTCGGTGGGCTCGCGCTCACCCTGGCCGGTGTCGGACTGTATGGCGTCCTTGCCTACACCGTGAATCGACGCACACACGAGCTCGGCGTCCGGATCGCCCTCGGCGCGCCGCGCAACCACGTGCTGCTGCTGGTCGTCGGCCAGGGAGTCCGCGTGGCATTCGTCGGCGTGGCCGTCGGCGCAGTAGCAGCGCTGCTCGCCGGCCGTGCGGTCGCGTCCCTACTGTATGGCGTGTCGCCCCACGAACCGGCAGTACTCGGCATCGCCGCCCTCGTGCTGCTCACCGTTGCGGCCATTGCGAGCTATCTGCCCGCCCGCCGAGCGACGCGGGTGGATCCGATCGTGGCGTTGCGAACGGAATAGGGGCTAGGGGCCTGGGGCCTGGGGCCTGGGGACTGGGGGCTGGGGCCTAGGGTCTGGGGATGCGCGCTTGGACGCGCTTTCGCAGCGTCGTCAACATGCGACCAAGCCGACCACAGCAATCGAGCAGCGGCGTGGCGCAAGAGACAGAAATCAATCCGAGACGGATGCTGATAAGGAGCTGTGTCTCGATCTCGGTCAACGAACCGGCGGACATCATGAGAAATCGGTGGTAGTCGCCACGCGATCGGGCGTGCCCTTCGGCAATGTTGGAAGCGACCGAGACCGCGGCGCGGCGCAGCTGCGAGACAAGACCGTAGCGCTCGGTCACTGGAAACTGATCCGTCGCTCGATAGATCGCTTCGACCAGATCCATCGCTTGCTGCCAGACCCGGAGGTCGCGGTAGCTCTTGATGGAAGGGTTGGGATTTCGTGTTGTGAGCACTGCCGTCCTGGGAGTATGGCGGAATATGAGATTGACCCGACTCAAGAGCGTCATCATTCCATTGCAGGGCTCATCCCTTTACTTCGCGCGGCTGGCAGCCCCAGGCCTAGCCCCAGGCCCCAGGCCCCAGGCCCCAGGCCCCATCCCTAGCCCCCAGACCCCAGGCCCCATCAGGTTTGAGCCATGCCCGCCCCGCGCATCCTAGTCGCAGATGACGACCGAGACGTCCTTGAGGCGCTGCGTCTGCTCCTCAAGACCGAAGGGTGCGAGGTGGAAACGGCGACCTCCCCAGCCGGGATCCTCTCGGCGATAGAAGCGCGCGACTTCGACGCCGCCCTGATCGACATGAACTACACCCGTGACACCACGGGCGGGCTCGAAGGCCTCGACCTGCTCGCGCGGCTGCAAGCGCTCGACGGCACCCTCCCCGTGCTGGTCATGACCGCGTGGGGCAGCATCGAAGGCGCGGTCGCAGCCATGCGGCGCGGCGCCCGCGACTACATCGAGAAGCCGTGGGACAACGCGCGCCTGCTTCGCACCCTCAAGACGCAGCTCGAGCTGGGCAGCGCCCTGCGCAAGAGCCAACGGCTGGAGAGCGAGAACCGCGCGCTGCGCCGCGAGGGGTTTCCCGAGCTGATCGCGCAGTCGCTCGCCATGCAGCCCGTCCTGCGCCTCATCGAGCGGGTGGGCCCCTCGGACGCTCACGCGCTGATCACCGGCGAGCACGGTACCGGGAAAGAAGTGGTTGCCCGTTGGCTCCATGCCGCGTCCCCGCGCGCCAGCCGGGCGCTCGTGACGGTCAACGTCGCGGGCCTCGCCGAGGGCGTCTTCGAGAGCGAGCTGTTCGGCCACGTGAAGGGCGCCTTCACCGACGCCAAGACCGAGCGCGCCGGCCGGTTCGAGGTGGCCGACGGCGGCACGATCTTTCTCGACGAAGTCGGTGCCCTCACGCTCCCCCAGCAGGCCAAGCTGCTGCGCGTGCTCCAGACAGGCGAGTTCGAGCGCGTCGGCTCATCCAAGACTCGTCGGGCGGACGTGCGCGTGATCTCCGCCACTAACGCCGATCTCCGCGGGGAAGTCCAGGCGGGCCGCTTCCGGGAGGACCTGCTGTTTCGCCTCAACACCATCGAGATCCGGGTGCCGCCGCTGCGCGACCGCCGCGAAGACATTCCACTGCTCGCCGCGCACTTTCTCAGCCGCTACGCTCAACGCTACCGCAAGGCCGTCGCGCAGCTTCATCCCGACGCCATGCAGGCGCTGCTCACCTACCACTGGCCAGGGAACGTGCGCGAGCTCGAGCACACCGTGGAGCGGGCGGTGCTGCTCGCCGAGGGTGACCAGGTCCGCGCCGGGGACCTGAGTCTCCAAGGCGCCACAGACGGCGCGGCCCGACTCGAAGACATGAGCCTCGAGGACGTGGAGCGGATCCTCATTCAGAAGGCGCTCGCCCGCTACGAGGGCAACGTGAGTGCTGCCGCCAAGGCGCTGGGATTGTCGCGCAGCGCGCTGTACCGCCGGCTCCAGCACCACAAGCTATGACGCACGAACGCCGCGTGATGCTGCTCGCGCTCGCGGCGGGCTTCCCAGCGGTCGTGGTCGCGTTGCTGCTGCTCTGGCTCGGCGATATCACGTCCAAGGTGCAGTGGACCATCACGCTGCTCGTGCTCGCGTGCTGGTGGGGGTTCGCCGCGGCCGCTCGCGAGCGCGTGGTGCGGCCGCTGCAGACGCTGTCCAACATGCTCGCCGCCCTCTACGAGCAGGACTACTCGCTCCGCGCCCGCGGCGCCAAGGTGGACGACGCGCTGGGCCTCGCGCTGTTCGAGTTGAACCAGCTCGGCGAGCACCTCCGCACGCAGCGGCTCGACGCGCTGGAGGCGACCACGCTGTTGGGTCGCGTCATGGAGGAGGTCGACGTCGCCGTGCTGGCGTTCGACGAGGGCGGCCGCGTGCGACTCGCCAACCGCGCGGCGGAGCGGCTGCTCGGCCAGAGCGCCGGGCGACTGACCCAACGCGCCGCGCCGGAGCTCGGCTTGGCGCCCGCGCTCGCCGACGAGACGCCCGGCATCGTCGACCTCACGCTGCCGCGCGGGTCCGGGCGGTTCGCCATACGCCGCACGGGATTCCGGCTCGAGGGGAGACCGCACCAGCTCGTGGTGCTGTCCGACGTGAGCCGCGCACTGCGCGACGAGGAGCGCAAGGCGTGGCAGCGCCTGGTCCGGGTGCTGGGGCACGAGATCAACAACTCCCTCGCCCCGATCAAGTCCGTCGCCGAGAGTCTCCGCGACCACGTGACCCGCAACCCGCAGCCCGCAGGCTCGGATGACGATCTCCAGCGCGGCCTCGAGCTCATCCGGTCACGCACCGAAGCGCTCGGCCGGTTTCTCCAGTCCTACGCGCGGCTCGCCCGCCTGCCGCCGCCGCGGCTCGCGCCGGTCGAGGTGGAACGCTGGGTACGCCGTGTCGTCGCGCTCGAGACCCGCCGGACGGTCACCGTCGAGCCGGGCCCGCCGGTCACGATCCAGGCCGACGGCGACCAGCTCGACCAGCTCTTGATCAACCTCGTGGCGAACGGGGTCGAGGCCATGCAGGAGACGGAGGGCGCGGTGACCGTGCGATGGACCGTGGCGAACGGGCGACTCGACGTCACCGTGACGGACGAGGGACCCGGGCTCCTCGATACGACGAACCTGTTCGTCCCGTTTTTCACGACGAAGGCCGACGGCACCGGCCTCGGGCTCGCGCTATCCCGGGAAATTGCGGAGGCGCATGGCGGGCAACTCACAGTTCGGAACCGCCCGGCGGCCCGTGGGTGCGAGGCGCGGCTGGTTCTGCCGGTGGCAGGAGACTGACGAAAGGAGGCCTCATGAAGCAGTTCCTGATCCTCGCGGTCTGCGCAGCTCTGGCGTTTGGCTGGACCCCTCGCCTCGCGTCGCAGCGCCAGCCACAAAGCCTGTTCAACGGTAAGGACCTTACCGGCTGGCACGCCGACGTTCCGGCGGCGGACACCAACGCGCAGGTCCACAGTCCGTTCCTCGTGCGCAACGGGCTGCTCGTGAGCCTGGGTGAGCCCCGCGGGCATCTCATCACCGATTCCAGCTACCGCGACTACCGGCTGGAGATCGAATACCGCTTCTCCGGAGCGCCCGGAAACGCCGGTGTCCTGGTGCACGCGTCGACCCCGCGCGCCCTCTACGGGATGTTCCCGCGGTCCGTCGAGGTGCAGATGGCGCACGGGAACGCCGGCGATTTCTGGTGCATCGTGGAAGACATCCGCGTGCCCGACATGGCACGCCGGCGCGGACCACCGGCCGATTGGGGGACCACGGAGGGCAAGGCGCGGCGTATCCGAAACCTGACCGACGACTCGGAGAAGCCCATCGGCGAGTGGAACACGATGGTGATCGAGGCAGTCGGCCGCGCGATCAGAGTCTGGGTCAACGGCGACCTGGTGAATGACGGCTCGGAGTCGACCGCCGATCACGGTCGGATCGCCCTGCAGGCGGAGGGGTCCGAGGTCGAGTTCCGGAAGCTCTTGCTGACGCCGATCAGCACGTTAAGCGTCACGCGTTAAGTCCCGGCGAGGCGTCGGTCTCTATGCGGTCGCGGCGGCGGGAAGCGGGCCTGCATCCACGAGTCGCTTGCTCACTGGATCGATGCGCATGTTGAGGCCTTCCAGCGAGCGGGCCCCCAGAAGCACCAGGTCTCCAGGCTCACCGAAGACCACGTCATCGGTCGTCCGCTTGCCCGCGGCGTGCACAAAGGCGGGACCAATCCATCTCTCCAGCACGGTGCCGTCCGCTTGCCGAAATCGCACCCGGGTGTAGCGCTCGATCCCGAGCCATTCGAGGATCTCCGCCGGGATCCAAGAAAGCTCGGCACCCGTATCCACGAGGACGGCGGTCAACGCACGCCTCTTCCCCGGGTGCACCGGGTTCTCAATCTCCACATCGATGCGGAACGTCCCCACGTCGTCGGACATGATAGCCCCTGCAGCGTTGCCGAGTTGTACCACTTTACTGCGCAATATGTCAATCCATCGCGAGCAGAGCGGCGAGTCCCCGAGCTACCACCGGCGACGCATTCCCGGTCCGAATTGGCGTTACGCGCCGGCTACCGATCGGGCCGGTAGGTTGAATGAGATGCAGCTACGTATCCGCCCGGAGCGCGTCGGTCGGTTGGACCCGGAGCGCGCGCCGCGTGGGCACGACGCACGCGAGCATGCACACGCCCATCATGAGCGCCGCATACGCCGCGACGGCGCCGACTTGCCGAGCCGACAAGGCGCCGCCGTACATGCCGAACACGAGCGCGGCCACCAGCACACTACCCGCGACGACGCCGAGTGCCACCTGTATGAGCGGCCGACGGAAGATCGACGCGAGGATTCGTCGCGGATCGGCGCCCAGCGCGACACGAATCCCGATCTCGCGCGTGCGCCGCGCCACGGTGAACGACATGACCGCGTAGATCCCGGCGAGCGAGAGGAGAAGGGCGATCGCGCTCACCAACAGGGTGAGCCGGAACCAGAACCCATAGAATTGGAGCTCACTGTTGATGACCTCGTTCAGCGGCATGACCGCGTAGAGCCGCAGCGTCGGATCGACGGCGGCTGCAACCGCGCGGACCCGCGGCGCGAACGATGCCGGATCTCCCCTCACGTGAATTGCCAGGTGGACCGGGTAGGTCGTCTGGCGGTCGAGCGGGTGGTAGATCCCCGCAGCTCCATAGCCGGACGTCGTACCGAGGTCTCTCACCACGCCGACGATCTCGTACCACGGAGTCGGTTGCGCGTCGGTGGCTTCGTCGGACCACTCTCCCGTATCGAGGTAACGCACCCGGCGCCCGACGGGGTTGCGGCCCCCCAACACCTGGTCGACGAACGGCCGGTTCACGATCACGACCCGCGCCGCGGACGCGACATCACCGGAATGGAAGGCCCGGCCCGCGAGGATCGGCGTGCCCAGCACGTCGAAGTAATCCGCCTCGATCGCCGCCGAGCTCACGCGGTGCCCGCGGACCGAGTCCCGCGGCGTGAGCGCGCCCTGGTCCACCTCGATCTGGTTCCACTCGTGGTACATCAGGGGAAGCACCTCGGCGGCCGTAACGCCGGTGACGGCGGGTTCGGTCATCAGCCGCCGCTTCAGCTGCTGGTAGGTCGCGCCGTAGCGCGCGAGGAACGCCGTCCGAGAGGTCTCGCCGGCTGCGCCGGGTGACCGGTCGCGGTCCAGCTCGAGCCGCACCGAGAGATATTCCGCCGCCGGGAATCCGAGATCGTAAGTCCGGAGCCGAGCGGCGTCCCGCTCGACGTAGAAAGCCACGGCGGGGAACGCGACCGTGAGCGCCACCTGCGTCATGATCACCGCGGTCCACAGCCGACCGAACCGCAGGCCGCCGCCTCCCGCGGTCACCGCTCGAAGGCGCGCCTGCAGCCCGCGGGTGACGTTGAGCCCAGGCACGACGCCCGCGATCCCTGCGCCGAGCAGGGTCAGTACTACCGAGTACAGCATGGTGGTGGGCGACAGGCTGGCGCTGAACCAGAACGGGAGCCGCCCGCCTTCGCCTATGACCTCGGCCTCGACCATGCCGAATCCCCATCTCAGTCCAAACCCGGCGGCCGCGAGCCCGACGACCGCGGCGACTCCACCGAGCACGAGCGCCTCGGCGAAGAGCTGCGTAATGATGCGGCCGCGGCTCGCCCCGAGGGCGGTCCTCACAACGACCTCGCTCACGCGTGTCGCCGCCCGCGCGAACATCAGCAGGGCGACGTTGGCGCACATGAGGACCAGGAGCATCACCACGAACAGATTCGCCGAGATGAGCGTCAGGGAGAACTCTCCTGACGTGATGGAGCTCAGCCACGCTTTCGGGTAGGGCACGACGTGGGGACGTAGGTGCTGGTACGTTTGGGGATCGTCGACGGCCGCGCGCTGCCCCCAGGTCGTCAAGTCCGCCTTGGCCTCGCCGAGCGTGACGCCGGGAGCGAGGCGGCCGAAGACCTGGATTCTGGGTCCCTCATACCGCTCGTGGCCCGAGACGTTCAGCCGGAACGGAGCCCAGAGGCTGTGCGCGACCGGGAAGGCGAAGCCCTCCGGCATGACGCCCACCACCGTGGTCTGGACAGCGCCTAATCGGACGGTCCGCCCGACCACGCTGGAGTCGCCCGCGAAGCGAGCCTGCCACACGTCGTACCCGATGACGACAACCGGCGGCGCCCCCGCGTGCTCGTCCGCCTCGACAAGGGACCGGCCCAGCAGCGGCGGAACGCGAGCGACCCGAAACGCCGAGGCGCTGATCTCCGCCATGTCGACCGGCCGGCCCAGCCCTCCCGCGGTGATCAGGTTGCGCTCGAGGGTTCGGTAGGCTCCGAGATCTTCGACCGACTTGAGCTCATCCCGCCACGTGACGAAGTCGTGCAACGCGCGCGCTTCCGCGCGGCTCGGTGTGGCGTCCCAGGGCCGGAGAGCGTCCAGGTTCCGGAGAGCGACGATGCGGTCGCCCTCGTCCAGCGGAAGCGTCGGGTTCACCACCTGAGTCGAGAACTCGAAGACACCGGCGCCGACCAAGATCGCGAACGCGAACGCGAAGCCGCCGACCACTGTCAGTCCCGGGTACCGGACCAGCATCCGGAACCCCAGCTTGAAGTCCAACCAGGAGACGCGGAGCTCGTCGAAAGGCCCGAGCCCGCGAGCCGCTCGCCCTGCCTGCTTGTGGCTCTCCCCGTGGCCGAACTCGAGCCGTGCCTGCCGCGCGGCCTCCGCCAGCGAGAGCCCGGAGCGGACCAGGTCCGCCGCTCGCAGCTCGAGGTGCAGGCGGAACTCCTCGTTCATCTCGGCCTCGACGTCCGAGCGCCGGCGGATGCCTCGCCAAAGCGAGCGGAACCGTGCGATGATCTGCGATATCACTCTGCCTTCAGTGCCTCCGTTGGTTGGATCCGGAGACCCCGCCGAGCGGGTCCGATCGCCGCGAGCAGGCCCACCGCCATCACGATCGCCGCGACGATCGGCATGACGACGAGGGCGCCTCGCAGCCCGGCACCGGCCGCGGAGGCGCCGCCCATCGCCGTTCCGCCCGTCGCCCACTCGAGCGCGAGCGCCAGGATCAGGCCGACCGCGACGCCCGCCCCGAGTTGGGCGCTCGCGCGCGCGAAGATGCCGCTCAGGATGCGGCGGCGGTCGGCGCCGAGCGCGATGCGGATGCCGATCTCGCGCCGCCGCCGCGCGACCGTGAACGACAGCATCGCGTAGATGCCGGCGGAGGAGAGGAGCAGCACGCTCAGTGTTGCGACGGCCACGGCGAGCGCGCCGGTGCGGAGCAACTGCACCCCACTGTTGAGGACCTCCGCGTCGGTCCGCAAATCGCGCAGCTGGAAGCCTGGGTCGACCGCCGCTACCATGTCGCGCAGCCGCCGCGTGAAGGCCGCCGTGAGTCCGCTCCGAACACGCATCCTGAGCCGGATCGACGTCGCCTGGAGGCCGTCCACACGCAGCCCGCCGAGCGTCGCGGCGCGGTAGACGTTCGGGAGCGCGACGTCGTCCGGGTCCGTAGTTGCCGGTCGGGGGTCGGCGACGACGCCCACGATCTCGAGCCATGGCGCGCGGCCGGCTCCGTCATCGCCCCCATTGCCACGGCGCGCCTCGACACTGCGTATGCGCCGGCCGAGGACGTTGCCGCCCCCGATGCGCTCGGCGAAGGCGGTATCCACGATGACGGCGGTCGATCCCTCGGCCGCATCGGCATCGACGAACCCACGGCCGGCCACGAGGGGAGCGTCGAACAGATCGAACAGGCCGACGGTTGCCGAGCTGACGCTGGCGCGCATCGTGGTCCTCGCGCCCCCTGAGTCGGCCGCCGCGTTCCTGAGTGCCGCCTCGCCTTCGATCTCGAACCACCGATCCGGCTCTCCCCCCGGATAGGCGCTCACGAACGACGCGGCGACGCCGGGCTCCGAGGCGATGCGCTGCAGCAGCGCGTCGGCACGGCTTGCAAAGCGCGCGTCGAGCCGCCTCTGGTAGGCGGTGGCCTCCGCGCCGGACGGCGCCTCCTCGCGAACGAGCGACAGGCGTGCGCGCAGGAACTGCTCAGCCGGGTACGCGGGATCGAGCATGCCGGCCCGCAGGAGCGCGCTCGCGTGGTGGACCGATGCGGGCAGGACGGCGACGGTGATCGCGACCTGCGCAACGATCAGCGCGGTCCACGTCGGGCCGAGCTTCATCCCCGAACCGCGCGCCGCGAGTTGCTGCAGACCGCCATACGCCCCCCGCCCCGTCGCCTTCAGTGCAGGCAGCACGCCCGCGACCGTCCCGCCGAGGATGGCCAGGACGCCGACGTAGGCGATCAACCCGCGGGACAGCCCGAAAAGGTCGAACCAGAACGGCAGGTCCCGCAGCTCCTGCATCAGCAGTCGTTCCAGCCAGCCGAGGGCGAAACCGGCGAGCGACAAACCGACCGCCGCCGCGCCCGCAGAGAGGACGAGCGCCTCGACGAACAGCTGCGTGATCACGCGTGCACGGCTCGCCCCGAGCGCCGTGCGCACCGCGATCTCGCCCGTCCGCGTCGCCGTCCGGGCGTACACGAGTACCGCGACGTTCGCGGCGACCACCACGAGCAGAAGACTGGTGCCGAGCTGGATCAAGTACAGGCGCCACACCATCTCTGTATCGGCCGTGAATCCCGACGCGCGCGCGAACGGCAGGATCGTCGGCCGGCGGTGCTCGTGCGTCTCGGGGTACGCGGCGGCCGTGCGACGCCCGATCGCCGCGATCTGCGCGCGCGCCTGTTCGAGCGTGACCCCATCCGCGAGGCGGCCGAACACCTGGATCGGAGGCCCGGCGCCAAACTCGTACTTCGACGCATCCAGCCGGAGCAGGACCCAGAAGCCGTGGTTCCGCGGGAAGCGGAAGTCTTCCGGCATCACGCCGACCACGGTGTACACCGTCTCGCCCAGCCGCACGGTCCGGCCAACGATGTTCGGATCGCCACCGAAGTGGCGCTGCCACTCGCGGTATCCGATGACGAGCACGGGCGGCCCGCTCGCGCGCTCGTCGTCCTCCACGAGCGGGCGCCCCAGCAGCGGCGGGACGCGTCCCACGCGAAATCCTGATGCGGACATTTCAGCGACCGCGACGACGTCCATCACCTCGTCACCGACGATCAGGTTCCGGTCAGCCAGTTGGAACGCACCGAGATCCCGAACCGTCGTCAGCTCGGTGCGCCAGACGACGAAGTCGTGCAGCACCTTCTGCTCGCTGATGCCGACGGTATCGGCACGGGCGGTCTGCACCGCGACGATGCGGTCGCCGCCATCGAGCGGCAACGTCGGGTCCAGCACCGCCGCGACCCAGCCAAACACGCCCGCGCCGATCGCGACGGCCACCGCCATCCCCAAGCCCCCGACCAGGGTCAGGCCCGGGTACTTGATCAGCATCCGGAACCCCAACTTGACGTCGAGCCAGGAGACGCGGAGCTGGTCGAAGGGGTTGAGGCCGCGCGACGCTCGCCCTTCCTGCTTGTGGGATTCACTGTGACCGAACTCGAGCCGCGCCCGGCGCGCCGCTTCGTCCGGCGCGAGCCCCGAGCGAACCAGGTCCGCCGCTCGGAGCTCGATGTGCAGACGGAATTCCTCGTCCATCTCCGCCTCGACGTCGTCGCGCCGGCGGGCGCCGCGCCAGAGCGAGCGGATTCGTGCAAGGAACCCCGCGATCATCAAGTCTCCTGCGGTGTCGCCGCGAGCGACCGCGCGATCGCCTCGGCGAGCCGGTTCCAGCTCGCCGTCTCCGTGCCGAGGCGTTTCCGCCCGGAGGCCGTCAGGCGATAGTACTTGGCCCTGCGGTTGTTCTCCGACGTGCCCCACTCGCCGGCGATCAACCCCTGGTGCTCGAGGCGGTAGAGCGCCGGGTAGAGCGCGCCCTGCTGGATCTGCAGCGCGCCGCCCGAGATCTGCTCGATGCGCAGCAGCACGCCGTAGCCGTGCAGCGGGCCGAGCGAGACGGCCTTGAGGATGAGGAGGTCGAGGGTGCCTGGAAGAATGCCCGCCTGTTCCGCCATCTGCTTCTCCTAGGTCGCTTAGGGGAAGCGTACGCTCCTCTCTCCTAATCCGTCAAGGAGAAGGGTGGGGAGCGTCTCTCGGTTGTGATCCCTGTCACGCGACCGCGTCATCCGCCGACAGCGGAACCCTGCAAGGAAACGGCGAAACACCAGACCTTCCGGCACGTGACGCTCCTCACGTGGGCGTAGCCAACCAGTTGAGCAGAGGCAACTTAGCTTGCTGGGTCCCTCCTGGTCCCACGCTTGCCAAATATGGCCCCGGCTACTCCTGCATTAGGCGGGAGCGGTGCGGACGACCCATGGAGGGGGAAATTCGATGTCTCGCTTGCGCGTTCTGGTGGCCATCGCAGCCCTGCTGCCGCTCGTCGGCTGCGAAACCATCACGGGGATCGACTCGGACGGGACCACCCTGTCCGCCTTCACTCCGACCCTGAGCGCCGACGCTGGCCGCTCGGGCCACGTGGCTGTCCGGCTGTTGGACAATCGCGTGCTCGTGGCCGGCGGCCAGAACGGCAGCATGCGCCTCGCATCCGCGGCAATCTTTGACCCGGCGAGCAGATCGTGGAGCGCCGCGCCCAGCCTGTCGGTTGCGCGTCTCGGTCACGCCGCGGTCGCGCTGGCCGATGGCCGCGTGCTCGTTCTGGGCGGCCACTCGGTGGAGGCTGCGTGCGGCGGGAGCGCCATCCTGAAGTCGGCCGAGATCTACGATCCCTCGACCGGCGTGTGGAGCTCCGCCGCGCCGATGAATGTCTCACGCAACGCTCCCGCAGTGGTGCGCTTGGCGGACGGACGTGTGCTCGTTGCCGGCGGCGGCAACCGCTGCGGCGACGTGTACGCCCACGCGGAGATCTACAACCCCGCGACCAACTCCTGGACGATGACTAGCGCGATGACGGTCGCCCGGCAGGCAGCGGCGGCCGTGACGCTCTCGGACGGACGGGTGCTCGTGGCGGGCGGCGTCGGCGATAGCCGAACCTCATGGGGATCACTCGGGTCGGCGGAGATCTACGATCCCGCGACCGGGACGTGGACCTCGACCGGCCCGATGAACGCGCGGCGGCTCTGGGGGTCAGTGGACGTGAGCGCCGCCGGCGCGCTGGTCGTCCTGACCGATGGGCGTGTGCTGGCGGCCGGCGGTATCGACAGCTGCTGGGTGGTGTGCAAGTTCGTGCTCCACAGCAGCGCCGAAGTCTTCAACCCTGGCACGGGCGCCTGGTTGCCGGTGCCGGCGATGGGTCAGGCGCGCAGCCATCACCGGCTCTCCATGCTCGAGACGGGCCACGTACTCGTGGCCGGTGGCCTGGGGAGCAGCGCCGTCCTGAGCGAGGCGGAGATCTTTGACCCGGCCAGCGGCAGCTTCCTCGCCGTGGGCCACCTTCAGGCGGGCCGCTACGACTACACCGCGACCCCGCTGGACGGGCGGAGTGTGCTCCTGGCGCAGGGCCAGGGCGCGGCGGGCGCGCTCGCCTCGGGCGAGATCTTCGCGCCCGAAGCGGCGATCCTCGCGCTCAACGTCGCGCCCGTGGCGCAGATCACCGGGTCGGTCACCGGTGACGAAGGCGCGGAGTTGGCGTTCTCGGCCAAAGGCTCGAGCGATCCGGATGGCGACCCGCTGAGCTACGCGTGGGACTTCGGCGACGGCTCGCCTGCCGTGAGCGGATTCGGCGCCAGCCACCGGTATGCCGACGACGGTGTCTACACGGTGAAGCTCTCAGTTTCCGACGCGAGCCACACGACCGTGGTCGAGAGCTCCGTCGCGGTGGCCAACGTGGCGCCGGCTGTCGGCCCCGTCAGGGGCGTCTCGCTCCTCGTGGGCGAGCAGTACGCGGTCTCGGGAAGCTTCGCGGATCCCGGCGCCGACGTGTGGAGCGCGACCGTGGACTACGGCGACGACTCCGGCGTGCCGGAGCTGACCCTGAACGGTAAGTCGTGGTCGTTGAGACGCGCCTACTCCGTGGCAGGGGTGTACACGGTGCGGGTCGTGGTCGGTGACGACGACGGCGGCGAGGGCGCCGCCGAGGCGGCGGTGTCGGTGCTGTCGTCCGAGCAGGCGATTGAGGAATTGCTCGTGTCCTCAATCGAACAGTGGGCCCGGGACGGCAGCGTGAGGGTGTGGAATGCCAACGCGCTCCTCGCCACGCTCGCAGCCGCGACGCGCCAGCTCGACCGCGGCAACGTGACAGCCGCGCGGCAGGAGCTCGGAGCGTTCGTCAACCATGTCGAGGCGATGATGCGGTCCGGCCAGCTGTCGCCGGAGCAGGGGGAGCAGCTCCTCATGAGCATTCAGCGGATCATGGCCGCCATCGCGGCGGCGTAGCCCGCACGGAACGAACGGAACGGCCGCCGGAGCAATCCGGCGGCCGTTCGTATATCCTGCAAACCGCGGTAGCTTTAACGCCCATGAGCACGCTGGGCTTGCTGCTCGCCGCGGGAAGCCTCGCGGCCGGTTACCAGGTGCCGGACTCCCTGTCCGCGGCGGACCAGCCGGCTCCCGTCGCCGGCGCGCCCGTCGTCGCCACGCCGCCCGTCATTGATGGGCGCCTCACCGACGCCGCGTGGCGCGACGCTCCGCCGCTCACCGGCTTCCTGCAACGCGAGCTGCACGAGGGCGAGCCGGTCACCGAACGCACCGAGGTCCGCATCATCACCGATGGCGAGGCGCTGTACGTCGGGGCCTGGCTCTACGACACCGACCCCGCCGGCATCGTCCCCGGCGAGCAGGTGCGCGATGGCGAGATCTCCCGCAGCGACTACTTCGGCATTTTGCTCGATACGTACCTCGACCGGCAGAACGGCTTCGTCTTCACCACCACCCCGGCGGGGATCGAGTACGACGCGCAAGTCGTCAAGGAGGGCGCAGGCGGCGGCGGGCGGCCCGGCGGGCGGCAGATGAGCGGCTCCATGGGCGGCTTCAACCTCAACTGGGACGGGAGCTGGACCGTCGCGACGTCGAGCGACTCGGCCGGCTGGTACGCGGAGTTCCGCATCCCGTTCACCACGCTGCGCTACGGGCCCGACGATCGCCAAACCTGGGGCCTCAACCTCGTGCGCAGCATCCGCCGCAAGAACGAACAGGCGTTTTGGTCGTTCGTGCCGCGGCAGTTCGATCTCCTGAAGGTCTCGCTCGCCGGCACGCTGGAAGGCATCCGGGTGCCGGCGCAGCGCGTCTTCACCGTCACGCCGTACGTGCTCGCGGGCCTGGAGCGCGATTACACGACCGCCACGGATACGGACCGCCGCGGCGAGTTCGGGGCCGACCTCAAGGTCGGCGTCACGCCGAGCCTCACCCTCGATCTCACCTACAACACCGATTTTGCCCAGGTGGAGGTGGACGAGCAGCGCACCAACCTCACGCGCTTCCCGCTGTTCTTCCCCGAGAAGCGGCCGTTCTTCCTCGAGAACGCCGGGATTTTCTCCGCCGGTACCCCGCAGGCCGTGGAGCTGTTCTTCAGCCGCCGCATCGGCATCGACAGTCTCGGCCAGCCCGTGCCCATCATCGGCGGCGGGCGGCTGACCGGCCGCGTCGCCGGCGTCACGGTGGGCGCGCTGCAGATCTTCACCGACGCCCGCGCCGGCATCCAGGACGCGATGTCGTATTCCGTCCTCCGCCTGGGTCGTGAGCTCGCGACCCGCTCCCGCATCGGCGTGATCGCCGTCCAGCGGATGGCCAGCGACGCCGCCGGGGATTGGAACCGCGTCTTCGGGGTCGACGGCCGCATCGGCATCGGGGAGGCGTGGACCGTGGACTGGTGGGGCGCGCGGGCCGCGAATCCCGGTCCCGACGGCGACGCCGGTGCGTTCAGCGCGCGCCTGGACTACGAGACAGGATCGTGGAACAACGGCGTGCGGGTCATGCAGGTCGGCTCGGGCTTCAATCCCGAGGTCGGATTTCTCAATCGCGGCGGTGGCTACCGCTTCGCCGACGTGAACGTCATGTGGAAGACGCGGTCCGTCCCGATCCCGGGCGTCAAGGAATGGCTGCCGCACGTGGGATATAGCGGCTATTACGGGCTCGACGGCTTCTGGCAGGAAGGCCGCATCCACATCGATCTCACGGAGCTGCGCTTCGACAACGGCGGGCGGTTCGGGCCCGAGCTCAACATCGAGCACCAGGGGCTCGAGCAGTCGTTCGCGATCGCGAGCGGGGTCACGCTGCCCGTGGGCGCGTACGATTTCGCGTCGCTGGGGCTCGATTTCGCCACCAATCCCAGCGCGCCGCTCTCGGTGTCGCTGCGGGCCGAGGCGGGAGCGTTCTACAACGGCTCGCGGCGCGGCGCGAGCGTGACGCTCGGCGCGCGCCACGAGGAGTCGTTCACCGCCTCGCTGCTCCTGGACTACAACGACGTGCGGCTCGATCAGGGGGACTTCGTGCGCACGCTGGTGGCGGCGCGCGTCGCGTACTTCTTTACGCCGCGGATCCTGCTCCAGACACTGGTGCAGTACAGCGACCAGGCCCGCGTCTGGACCGCCAACGCGCGGTTCGGCTGGCTCGGCACGGCCGGCAACGGCCTGTTCGTGGTGTTCAACGAGGGACGGGAAGCCGATGCGATGTTCGACTGGGTGCGGCCGCAGACGCGGTCGCTGATCATCAAGTACACCCGCCAGCTTTCCCCGCCTTGACATTCCCCAGCGCCCCGTCTAGCTAGCCTGAGTGATGCGTCGCGCTGACTGTGCCTGCCGCTGTACCATGGCCCCATGGCGGGGGTCCGGGACGGGCGCGGCTATCGTCTAGGGTAGACGAAGGAGTATTGGGTCGGCGGCTGTGGTCCCGGACACTGGGCCCGCAGCCGCTTTGGCTTTGTGCACGAGAACCCGTGAGGAGGGAACCATGCCGCAGACCGTGGCGCCTGTCACCGATATCGCGGCGCGTGGGTACGCGCGCCCCGAAGTCCTGGTCTCCACGCAGTGGGTGGAAGATCACCGCAGCGATCCCGACGTCCGCATCGTGGAGTCGGACGAGGACGTCCTGCTCTACGAGACCGGACACCTCCCCGGCGCGGTGAAAATCGACTGGGTGGCCGATCTCAACGATCCGCTGATCCGGGATTACATCGACCGCTCGCGGTTCGCGCGGCTGCTGCGCGCCAAGGGGATCAACGACGACACGACGATCGTCTTCCACGGCGACAAGAACAACTGGTGGGCGACGTACGCCTTCTGGGTGTTCCGCTTGTTCGGCCTGGAGAACCTGAAGATCATGGACGGCGGCCGCCTCCGTTGGGCGGAAGAGGGCCGCGACCTCGTGACCGAGGTCCCGAAGTACGCCGCGGGCACCATCACGGTACGCGAGCGCGACGATACCACCATCCGCGCGTTCCGCGAACAGGTGCTGGCGCACGTCGTCGAGGGCAAGCCGCTGGTCGACGTCCGCAGTCCCGAGGAGTACCGCGGTGAGCGGCTGCACATGCCGGAGTACCCGAACGAGGGCGCGCTGCGTGGCGGCCACATCCCGGGAGCGAAGAGCATCCCGTGGGGGCGTGCCGTGAACCCCGACACCCACACGTTTCGGTCCGCGGATGAGCTCCGGACCATTTACGAATCCGAAAACGGATTACCGAGAACCGATGACGTTATTGTCTACTGCCGGATCGGAGAGCGGTCCTCGCACACCTGGTTCGCGCTGACCTATCTCCTGGGTTTCGAGAACGTCCGCAACTACGACGGCTCGTGGACTGAGTGGGGCAACCTCGTCAAGGCGTCGATCG
>JBOHSP010000163.1:0-18925 GCA_050733275.1 Gemmatimonadales bacterium | reverse complement strand
CGCCCGGCGAGCTCGCCGCCGCCCTCGGGCTCACCACCGGCAGCGTGACCGCCATGCTGGACCGCCTCGAGCGGCGGGGGTATGTGAGCCGGATGTCCGATCCGGCGGACCGGCGGCGCGTGCAGGTGCGCCCCTCGACCGCCGCCACGCGAGCGGCCGATCGGCTGTGGGGGCCGCTCGCCAACGCGGGGCGCGTCCTCATGGCCCGCTACACGAGCGCCGAGCTCGAGGTCGTGCTGGACGTGTTGCGGCGCGCGCGGGAGATCCAGGAGGCGCACACCCGGCGGATCCGGGGGCAAGGGCGGGGGCGGGGGCGAGGGCGGGCGAAGCCGCGGTGACACAAGAACAAACGGCCTGATCGCTCAGGCCGTTTGCCGGAATCGCCGGTTGGTGATGGATTGTGACATCCAGAGCACCTCCGGCGTTCCTTGCCGAGTAACCAATCCGTTGTCCGGATCATCACTCGACTGCGACCATCATATCCGGCGCGCCCGGCCGCGGGTATCGCCCAATCGGGCTAACCCGGGTTGCCGCCTCCTCTCGAGGGGGGCACATTGGTCGCGCCCCCATGAACCGACTGCTCGGCGGTCTGCTCGCGGCCGGCCTGCTGCTGCCCGCGCCCGGCGCGGCGCAGCGGCCCGATTTCTTCCCCTTCGCGGTCTGGTACTCGGGGGGCACGGCGCGCGCGCCGATGCTGTCCGCGTTGACGCCCGCCTCGCGCGACACCTGGCGGCGCGACCTCGAGCAGATCAAGGCGCTCGGCTTCAACGCCGTGCGCACCTGGGTCGAGTGGGCGCACGCCGAGCCGCGTCCCGGCGAGTACCGGCTCGACAACCTGCGGCTGCTGCTCGAGCTGGCGCGCGAGGTCGGCCTGCGGGTGATCATCCAGATGTATGTGGACGCCGCGCCCGACTGGGTGGGCAAGCGTTTTCCCCAGGCGCGGTTCGTGACCCAGGGCGGCGTCGCCGTCCCGTCGCAGGTCGCCCCCGGGTTCTGCACCGACAATCCCGAGATCCGGGAGCTGGTGCACAACCTCTATACCGCCGTCGCCCGGCTCGCCGCGGGCTTCGAGAGCGTGTACGGCTGGGACCTGTGGAGCGAGCCGCACATCATCAACTGGGCCAACATCGATTACGTCGCCAATCCCCAGTTCTGCTACTGCGACGCCACGCAGGCGCGATTCCGCGGCTGGCTGCGGCGCAAGTACGGCACCCTCGAGGCGCTGAACGGCGCCTGGCACCGCGGCTTCGCCGCCTGGGACGACGTCGCGCCGCCGCGGTTCAGCACCATCCTCAGCTACACCGATTACATCGACTGGAAGACCTTCATCTACGACCGGCTCGCCGAGGATCTCGCCGCGCGCTACGCGGCGGTGCGCGCGGGCGGCGCGCGCCACGTCATCACGTCCCACGCCGCGATCTCGTCGCTCCTCACCTCGCCGCACCTCGGCGCCGGCGCGTCCGACGATTTTCGCATGGCCGACCAGGTCGATTTCTACGGCGTCTCGATCTACCCCAAACACAACCGCCCGGAGACCCACTGGCCGGACTGGCGGCTGATGGCGGTCATGGATTTTCAGCGCAGCGCCAACCGGGGCAACGGCGGCTGGTACGTCGGGGAGCTGCAGGCGGGCGACGGCACCATCGCCCTGCTCAAGAGCGATCCGGTCACGGCCGGCGATCACCGCGTGTGGGTGTGGTCGGCGATCGCGACGGGCGCCCGCGCGATCAATGTCTACGCCTTCTACCCGATGTCGTCCGGCTATGAGTCCGGCGGCTACGGGCTGATCAATCTCGACGGCACGCTCACCGACCGGGCGGTCAGCGCCGGCCGCATCGCGCGGGTCGTGGACGCGAACCACGCGCTGTTGCTGAGCGCCCGCCCGGTGCCGGCGCGCATCGCCATCGTCTACAACCCGCTGGCCCAGATGGTGGGCGGCGCGCAGCGCCGCCAGGACTATCCCGAGGCGCACCAGAACTCGCTGATCGGCTACTATCGCGTGTTCGCCGAGCACAACATCCCGGTGGACTTCATCCACCGGCAGGAGCTCGAGCGGGGAGACGTCTCGCGGTACGCGCTGCTCATCGTGCCCTATCCCGTCATGCTGACGCAGGCGGCGGCCGCGGGGCTGCGCCGCTTCGTCGCGGGCGGCGGCTACGCCGTCGCTGAGGCGCGCCTCGCCTGGAACGACGAGCGCGGCTTCGCCGCCCCGATCATCCCCGGGGCGGGGCTGCACGAGGTCTTCGGCGTCCGCGAGCGGCGCGTCTGGATGCGTCCCGCGGTGGACCTGACCATCGCGGACGGCGGCCACGTCCTTACCGCCGGACTCGCCGGCGGTGGCCGCGCGCTCCGCGGCGCGCTGTACGCGAGCACCGTGGACCTGCTGTCGGACTCGGCGCGCGTGCTCGCCACGTTCGACGGCGAGCCGGCGGTCGTCGCATCGCGCTACGGACGCGGCCGCACGCTGTTCATCGGCTCGTACCTGGGCTGGGGCAATCATCCGGAGCAGCAGCGGGAGAATACCGAGTTCATCCGCCGGCTCGCCGACTGGGCGGGGATCGAGAAGCCGGTCGCCACGTCGGCCGACGGCGCGCCGGGAGCGGCGCTCGTCGCCCGGCTGCACGAGAGCGAGCGGGGCGGGGGCTCGCTGCTCTTTCTGATCAACCACGACAGCACCGCGCGGGACGTCGTGGTGACCGTGCGCCTTCCGTCCGGAAGCTACGCCCTCACGGAGCTGGTGAGCGATCGCGGGCGCGCGGCGACCGCGCGCAGCGGCGCACTCCGGCTCGAGACGCGCGTGGGCGGTCGTGACGCCCAGGTCTGGTCCATCCGGCGGCGGTGAGGGGGGAGCGACTCACTCAGCTCGATCTGGTCCTGGGCGGGTAAACGTTCCCAATCCGGCCGGACGAATACTGTTCGCTCCATACTTCCCCCGCACGCGGTCGACCGCGCGCGCCAGCCCGCGATCGCGCTCGGTTTCGAGGGACGCGAACAGGGCCAGTTGCCTCTCGATCTGTACTGCCGCGAGACCCGAAAGGCGCACGCCCACGAGCCGCGCGGGCACCCGCCGAGCCTGCCGCAGCGTCGCCAGCAACTCGCGGGCCACCCGCAGGATCACGCGGTCCGAGACGACCGGCTGGGGGAAGGTGCGTTGCGCGGAGCGCGTCCGGAAATCCCAGTCGCGCAGCCGCACGGCCACCGTCCGCGCGGCCAGGCCGTCGCCGCGCAGATCCGCCGCGGCGCGCGTGACCAGCCGCAGCAGCTCGCGCTCGATGTCCCGGTCTTCGCGCAAGTCCTTCCCGAACGTCTCGTCGCGGCTGATGCCCCTCGCCATGTCGCGATGGGCGACGCGCGTGTCATCGGCGCCCTGCACGCGATCCCACAGCCACTGCGCCTCGCGCGCGCTCATCCACTGCCGCAACGTCGCCACGTCGTACCGGAGCACGTCTTCCACGGTGACAAGGCCATGGGTGGCGAGCCGCGCCTGGAACTTCGGACCGACGAGCGGAATCGCGGACAGGGTGCACGTGCGCAGGAACGCGTCCTCGCCGCCCGCGTCGACAATCAGCACGCCGTCGGGTTTCGCGCGGGCGGCGGCCATCTTGGCTATCAGCTTGCTGGTACCGCCGCCGATCGAGAGCGTGAGTCCCGTGGCGTGGTGCACCCCCGCCCGGATCCGCTCCGCCGTGGCCGCGAGAGGCTCGTGATGATAGACGCCTTCGGTGCCCGTGAGATCCAGGTACCACTCGTCGATGCTCGCGCCTTCGACGACCGGGGCGAATGTGAGCAGCACCTGGCGGATTGCGGCGCTCTGTTGCGCGCAGGCCTTGTAGGGCACCGGCACGCACACCGCGTCGGGGCAGAGCCGCAAGGCGCGCGCGATGGGCATGGCGGAACGCACGCCGTACGCGCGGACTTCATACGAGGCGGAACACACCACGCCGCGGCTGTCGCGCGAGCCGCCCACGATGAGCAACGGCGCCCGCCCCGCGCCGTCGGGATCGACGGCGCGCGCGACCGCGACGTAAAACGCGTCGGCATCAGCGAGGAGAATGCGACGCATCGGGCGCCCGCCAAGGGCTGGACCCGAAGATACCCCGAAGTAGATTGAGCGGCAAGGGAACGTCGATCCCGGGTGCGTTCGTTCGATGCAAGGAGTCACCGTCACGAATCCGAGGTAGCGTGCACACCGCAATCGAAACACACGGGCTCGCCAAGAGCTTCGGCACGACTCGCGCCGTGGCCGGCGTAGACCTCCGCATCCGCCAAGCCTCCGTCTACGGCCTGCTCGGCCCCAACGGCGCGGGCAAGACGACGACCATTCGCATCCTCGCCACGCTGCTCAAACCCGACGGCGGCACGGCGACCGTGCTCGGCCATGATGTCGTGCGCGACGCCAAGGCCGTCCGTGAACGCGTGAGCCTCACGGGCCAGTACGCCTCCGTGGACGAAGATCTGACCGGACAGGAGAACCTGGTCCTCGTCGGCCGCCTGCTCGGGCTGTCGTGGCACGGCGCCCGCCAGCGCGCCGCCGAGCTGCTCGACGCGTTCGACCTCGCCGCCGCCGCGGGCCGGCAGGTGCTGACCTACTCCGGCGGCGAGCGGCGCCGCATCGACATCGCGGCCAGCCTCGTGACGATTCCGGAGATTCTGTTCCTCGACGAGCCGACCACCGGGCTCGATCCGCGCTCCCGCACGCAGGTGTGGGACCTCGTGCGGCGCATCGCGGCCGAAGGCACCACGGTGCTGCTCACCACCCAGTATCTCGACGAAGCCGATCGCCTCGCCGAGCGTCTGGCCGTGATCGACCACGGCCGCGTCATCGCCGAGGGCACCAGTCGCGAGCTGAAGGCGTCGGTCGGCGCGAACGCGCTGCACGTGCGGCTCGCGAGCGCGGAGCAGCGCGCGCAGGCGCAGGAGCTGGTCGCGCGGGTCCTGGGCGATGGCGTGGTGCGGGGAACCGACCCGACGGAGCTGGTCGCGCGGCTCGAGAGTCCCCGGCAGGCGGCGGCGGTGCTCGCGGCGCTCACCGACGCCAACGTCGCCGTCGCGCAGTTCGCGGTCGGCAGTCCCAGCCTCGATGAGGTGTTCCTCGCGCTCACCGGCCATCCGGCGGAGGATGCCGCCACGGAGGGCCAATCATGACCGCCGCCCACGGCGTCCTCGCGATGCGCGCCCGGCCGAGTCCGGCGCCCGCGCTCTCCACGGTGTTCACGCTCGCGTGGCGCGCCCTGCTGAAGATCAAGCACGTGCCGTTCCAGCTGTTCGACGTGACCGTGACGCCGATCATGTTCACGCTGTTGTTCACCTGGATCTTCGGCGGCGCGCTCGCCGGGACCCCGCGCCAGTACATCCAGTATCTGCTGCCGGGCATTCTGGTGCAGACGATCGTGTTCATCACGGTGTACACGGGCGTCGGGCTCAACGCCGACATCCACAAGGGGCTGTACGACCGGTTCCGCTCGCTCCCCATGTGGCAGCCGTCGCCGCTGTTCGGCGCGCTCGCCGGCGACATGTTCCGCTACTCGGTGGCGTCGGCGCTGATCCTGATCGTGGGATTCATTCTGGGATTCCGCCCGCAGGGCGGGGCGGTGGGTGTCCTGCTCGCGACCGGGCTCGTGATGGTGTTCTGCTTCGCGCTGTCGTGGCTGTGGATCATCGTGGGGATGCTCGTGCGCACACCCGAGTCGGTCATGACCACGAGCTTCGTCTTTCTGATGCCGCTGACGTTCGCGAGCGACATATTCGTCGACCTCGCGACGATGCCCGGCTGGCTGCAGGCGCTCGTGGGCCGCAATCCCGTGACGCATCTGGCGAGCGCGTCGCGGAATCTGATGCACGGCCGGCCGGCACTGGACGACGTCGCGTGGGTACTGGTGGCATCCGCGGTCATCATTGTGGTCGCGTCGCCCATCGCCATGCGGCTGTACCGCAAGGAGCGCTGAACCGACCTGACAGGAACGCCGGGGGCTCGGGATGGGTAGAGGCGGTATGCGATTCCTTCTGGCAGTCCTCGCCGGTGTGTGCGCGGTGCCGCTGGCCGCTCACGCGCAGGATGCGACGCCCCCTCGCCGCACGCAGCAGCTGACCCTGGACCTCGGCTTCGTGAACGCCGCCGGGAACGCCGACGTCACGTCTCTCAACCTTGGTGAAAAGCTGACATCGCGCTTCGGCCGGATCATCCTCAGCCAGAGCGCCAAGGTGCTGTACGGCGAGACGGATGGCAGCACGACGTCGGAGTCCTACGAAGCCGGCGCCCGGGCCGAATACGCGGTGTCCGACCGCGTCGGCGCATTCGCGGTGCTGATCTTTCAACGGGATCCCTTCGCGGGTCTGGCGACGCGGTGGGGGGGTGGCCCGGGCGTGTCCGTCGAGCTCGTACGCAGCGCCCGTGATACGCTCGCCATCGAGACCGCGTTGACGGCGCAGCGCGAGCGCAGCACGGCGAACGTGGCGCAGCGCTTCGCGGCGGCGCGCACCGCCGCGGCGTTCAAGCACGTCTTCGCCGCGTCCGCCTTCGTGACCCAGACGGTGGAATGGACCGCGAGCCTCGAAACCGGGGACGATCACCGCATCAACTCGGAGACCGCGGTGACCGCGCCCCTGTCGCGGGAAATCGCGCTGCGCCTGTCTTACGTCATCCGCTTCGACAACCTCCCCGAGCCCGGGTTCGAGCGCACCGACCGCATTCTCACCACCGGCGTTCAGATCGCGTTGTAGAGATGCGGCACGGGCTTTTCGTGCTTCAGCCCATTACATTTCGATGTGATGCGCAAGGATCCTAGCGGCAACAGGTGCATCGCCGTCTCGCCGCACGGTTCAATCCCCGATCCTTTCCTCTGGAGCCTGCCATGCGCGCGATTATTCTCTCCGGTGTCCTCTTCCTTGCCGCGGCCGCTGCGCTGCCGCAGGACCCGCCGATGACGTTCTTCCTCACGAGTCGGGGGCCCGGGAATGGCGCCGACCTCGGCGGCCTGGAGGGGGCGGACCGTCATTGTCACATGCTGGCGGATTCCGCGGGGCGCGCTGGCGACAATATCGAGTGGCGGGCATACCTCAGCACCATCGCGCAGGGCGGCCAGCCGGCCGTGCATGCCCGCGACCGTATCGGCCCGGGGCCGTGGTACAACGCGAAGGGGGTCAAGGTCGCCGAGAGTGTGGCCGACCTGCATAGCGACAACAACGCGCTGTCCAAGGAGAACTCCCTCACCGAGCGGGGCACCCCGGTCAACGGGCGCGGCGACCGGCCCAACATGCACGACATCCTCACCGGGTCGCAGCTCGACGGCACCGCCTACACCGCCGAGGGCTACACGAACTGCGACAACTGGACGAGCAGCGGGGAGGGGAGCGCCCGCGTCGGGCATCACGACCGCACGGGTGGCGGCCAGAATCCGAGCTCCTGGAATTCGGCCCACAACTCGCGCGGCTGCGGCCAGGAAGACCTGCGCGGCACGGGCGGCAACGGCCTGTTCTACTGCTTCGGCATCACGCGCTGAACCGAGGATGGGCAAAGGCACCATTGCGATCCTGACCGGGGGCGGCGACGTCCCCGGCCTCAATCCCGCCATCCGCGCCATCACGATTCGCGCGCTGCGCGACGGGTACCGCGTCGTCGGCATCCGCCACGGCTGGGGCGGGCTCGTGGACTACGTCCGCGAGGACAAGGCCGACAACACGGACAACGTGCTCGAGCTGTCCGAGGCCATCGTGAACCGCGCCGGCCGCACCGGCGGCACGTTCCTCCATACGTCCCGCGTGCGGCCCAGCCATCTGCCGCGCGAGCGCGTGCCCGCCCACTGTACGGGCTACGACCAGCCGATCAACGACGTGACGCGCGACCTGCTCAAGAATCTCGAGCACATCGGCGTGGACATCCTGATTCCCATCGGCGGGGACGACACCCTCAGCTACGCCAAGCACCTGCACGACGAAGGCGTGAACGTCGTCGCCATCCCCAAGACGATGGACAACGACGTCTACGGAACCGACTACTGCATCGGCTTCAGCACCTGCGTGACCCGCACGATCGAGCTGACCCACCGGCTGCGCACGTCGGCCGGCTCGCACGAGCGCTTCCTCGTGATCGAGGTGTTCGGCCGCTACGCCGGGTTCACGGCCCTGCTGCCGACGATGGCGGGGGCGGCCGACCGCTGCGTGATCCCGGAGTACCCCGTGGAGATCGAGCACCTGGCCCAGCTGCTCACGCAGGACCGCAACCGCCACCCCAGCCGCTACTCGGTGGTGCTGATCTCCGAGGGCGCGCGCCTGACGTCGCACGAGGGCATGAGCTTCGCCGGCGAAGAGGCGGACATGTACGGGCACCGCAAGCTCGGCGGCATCGGCGACCGCATCGGCACGGCGCTGAAGGAATCGTCGGCGACATACAACAAGGGCCGGCGCATCGACGTCGTGAACCAGCGGCTCGGCTACCTGGTGCGCTCCGGCGACCCCGACGCGCTCGACTCGATCGTGCCGATGGCGTTCGGCAACCTCGCCCTCGACCTGGTCGCGCGGAAGGAGTACGGCCGGCTGGTCAGCATCCATCGGGGCTTCTACGACAGCGTACCGATCGCGAGCGTGACATCCGAGAAGAAGGTCGTGGACGTGAAGAAGTACTACAACACCGAACGGCTGCGGCCGATCTACCGGTTCGACGGCGCGCCACTGTTCATCATGACGAGCGACTGAGCATGCGCCTCCCGTTCTCCGGTCTCCTGCTCCTCGCCGCGCCCCTGGCCGCGGCCGCCCAAACCCCGCGGGTCGTGACGGCGGCCGACTACGCCCGCGCGGAGCAATTTCTCGATCCGCAGGCGAGCCGGTTGGTGAGCGGCATGCCGGGCCGGCCCACCTGGCTGGCCGACGGCCGCGCCTGGTACCGCGTGTCGCGCGCCGACGGCTGGGAATTCATGATGGTCGATCCGGCGCGACGTACGCGCGCGCCCGCGTTCGACCACGCCCGCCTGGCGCGCGGGCTGAGCGCGGCTACGGGCCGGACCGTCGAGGCCACGGCGCTGCCGTTGCAGTCCTTCGAACTGGCGGAGGACGGTCGCGCGCTGACGGTCACGATCAGCGCGCGCGAGTGGACCTGCGACCTCGCCGCCTACCGCTGCGCCGCGGTGGACACGGCGCGCGCCCGCCGCCCGCCGCCCAACTCCGTGCCGTCGCCCGACGGGACGAAAGCCGCCTTCATCCGGGACCACAACCTCTGGATGCGCGATCTCGCCACCGGGCGCGACGTACCGCTCACCACCGACGGGATCGAAGATTTCGGCTACGCCACCAACAACGCCGGCTGGGTCAAGCGCGAGACGCCCGTGCTGACGTGGTCGGCCGACTCGCGCAAGATCGCGACGTTCCAGCACGACGGCCGCGGGGTCAGCTGGATGCACCTGGTGCGCACCACCGTCGGCGAGCCGGAGCTCGAGTCGTGGCGCTATCCGCTGCCCGGCGACAGCGTGATCTTCCGCATCCAGCGCGTCGTGATCGACGTCGCAGGACCGGGCGCCCCGCGCGTGGTGCGCCTGCGGATGCCGCCGGATGCGCATCGCTCGATGGTGACCGATCACGTCGAGTGCGACGACTATCGCGTGTGCGACCTGCTGTGGTATCCCGATGGATCCGCCATCGCCTTCGTGTCGAGCTCGCGCGATCACAAGCACGCCTGGGTACGCGTGGCGGATGCGCGCACCGGGGCGGTGCGCACGCTGTTCGAGGAGCGCTCCGAGACGCAGATCGGTGACGCCAGCGCCGTCGAGAACTGGCGCCTCCTGCCGGCGTCCAACGAGCTGATCTGGTGGTCGCAGCGCGACAACTGGGTCCACCTCTATCTCTATGATCTGGCCACCGGCCGGCTCAAGCACCCCATCACGAGAGGCAACGGCAATGTCGTCGAGATCGTGCGGGTGGACGAGCGCGCCCGCACGATCTACTACACGGGGGAGGGGCAGGAGCCGGGGCGCGATCCGTACTTCCGGCATCTCTATCGCATCGGCGTGAATGGGCGAGGGCGGACGCTGCTGACGCCCGAGGACGCCGATCACACGATCTCGATGGCGCCGGACGGCCGGACGTTCATCGACACCTACTCGACCCCGACCGCGCCGCCGGTGAGCGTGCTGCGCGATGCGAACGGGGGCGTGCTGCGGGAGCTCGAGCGCGCCGACATCTCGCGGCTGCTCGCGACCGGGTGGCATCCGCCCACCCCGGTCACGATGAAGGGGCGGGATGGCCGCACCGACATCTACGGGCTGATGTACACGCCCGCGCGCCTCGATTCCTCGGCCGAGTATCCGATCGTGGACTACATCTATCCCGGCCCGCAGAGCGGCAGCGTCGGTTCGCGCAGCTTCACGGTCGCGCGGCGCGGCCATCAGGCGCTCGCCGAGCTCGGCTACGTCGTGGTCGCGATCGACGGCATGGGCACGCCGGGCCGGTCCAAGGCCTTCCACGACGCCTACTACGGCGACATGGGCGACAACACGCTCCCCGATCAGGTGGCGGGCATTCGCCAGCTGGCCGAGCGCTATCCCTGGATCGACATCGAGCGTGTGGGGATCTGGGGGCACTCGGGCGGCGGCTTCGCGACGGCCGCGGCGATGTTCCGCTATCCCGAGTTCTTCAAGGTCGGCATCTCCGAGTCGGGCAATCACGACAACCGCAACTACGAAGACGATTGGGGGGAGCGTTACCAGGGCCTGCTGGCGCGCGAAAACGGCAGCGACAACTACGCCGAGGAAGCCAACAACACGCACGCGGCGAACCTCGAGGGCAAGCTGCTGCTCGCGCACGGCGGCATGGATAACAACGTGCCGCCCTACAACACCTATCTCGTCGTCGATGCCCTGATCAAGGCGAACAAGGACTTCGATCTCCTGATCCTGCCCAACGCGCGGCACGGCTTCGGCCCGCTGAACGACTACATGATGCGGCGGCGCTGGGATTACTTCGTGCGCCACCTGCTGGGCGCCGAGCCGCCGCAGGAGTACCGGCTCGGCGCGCCGCGGCCGACGCCGTAGCCGGTTGCCGATCGCAACGCCGCTCAAAGTGACATAGCGCCGTCTCGCAATACGGTGCAGCTTGCTCCCGCCGCTGTCCACAGACCCACGGGGACGTGAGGGAGATCACACCATGCACCGCCAGTTCGACAAGTTCGCCACTGCTGCAATCATTGTCCTGCTCGCCGCGGCGTGTCAGGGGGACGACTCCACGGGACCGGCCGGCGCCGCGCCGGTGGGACCGAACGTCGCCCCGCCGGGCCTCGCGGCCGCGGCGACGGACCGCACGCCCTTGCAGCAGGCGCTCCAGGAGACCATGGCCCGGCGTGCCGCGCTGGGCCTGCCCGTGCCGTCCGCCCGGTTCGAGTACGGCCCGCTGCAGCCGGGCGGTCCCATGATGGTGGGACCGGCGCAGGCGCGGCAGTCCACGGTCGTCGCCACCACCGTGCTGCGGTTCGACGGGCCCGCTCAGGCGGGGTACGCGGAATGGCCCCGCTTCGTCGTTCGGAATAAAGGGGCGCCGCCCCAGACGGGGTTCATCCGCGAGGGCGACTACACCGCGCTCCTGCGGGAAAAGACGGCGGCGCAAATCCCCGGGGTGTGGAGCCGGTACGAGTTCGGCCACGAGCCCAGGACGTACACGCTGACCGAGACGTTGACGCTGACCCAGCCCGACGTGAGCCTGCTGGCCTCGCCCGACATCGCGAGCGTGGCCACCAGCGCCGGGGCGTTCCTGCTGGGCTTCTCCGTCCCAGGCCCGAACCTCGATTACACGATCGACTTCGCGTTTGAAACGTGCGTTGGCGACCTCTGCGTGACGGTGGTCGATTTCGTCGCGGGCTTCCGGCTGGATTGGGCCCTGGGGCTGCGGCTGCCGATCAACCTGAGCTTGACCAGCACGGAGCCGCTGCTGGAAGGCTCGATCTCCTCGCCGGCCTCGCTGCTCAACGGACTGAACTGGACCGCCGCCGACTACACGGCGGCCGGCGTCCCCGCCGAGGACGGCAACGAGTACGTCACGCGCTTCGTGTTCCTGCTGGGAGTCTTTCTCGAGGTGGCCGGCGTGGACGTCATCAATGTAGGGCCGAATATCAATATCGACGAGACGAGAGACTTCACGACGCCGTTCGGCCCCGGCGCGACGTTTGCGCTCCCGAACATCGATGTGCCGGTCTGGACATTCGACATCACGGTGGCGTCGCTCTCCGCGGGATTCCGCGTGACGCCCCACGCGGGTTCGGATCGCTTTACCGCCGCCTGGGCCGCCACGGGCGAAGCCTCCGGGGGCGGGAACCTCACGTACACCAGTCCCGCCCTTCCCGTGGACGTCGGGCCGCTGACCGCGATCGACGGCCCCGGGGTCGCCAGCGTTCGCGTGGACGCCATGCGGTACTTCTTCACGGAGTTCCTGCTCGATCTCGGCCTGTTCGTGCATCTCGACGTGTTCGGTATCGTGGGAGAGGATTTTACGGTCCCGGTCACGGACTTCGACATCAGCTCGGTGACGGGCGGGCTCTTCGCGAGAACGCATGCCGGGACCCCGGGCGCGTTCCAGGCCGCCATCGCCATCGCCAACGTGACGCCCACGGTCCAGATCGATCGCACGGGGACCACGCTGGTCAACGGCGTCCCGACCTTCGTGGGCCAGCCGGCATCGTTCATCGGCACGGCGACGGACCCGGGCCGCGACGATCTCGACGTGACCTGGAACTGGGGCGATGGGTCACCCGACGCGTTCAAGACCTATCCGGTGCCGCACCTCGCGACCGATGAGCAGGTGCACACGTTCAGCGAGGCGTGCCTGTACACCGTCACGTTGACGGCAGAGGATGATGATGCGGCCGTGGGGCAGGACCAGGTGCCGGTCTTGCTGGCCGCCGGGGGCGGGATGCGTACCGCGGCGCGGCTCGAGGGATATTGGCAGCATCAGCTCAGCGAAGCCGGCCGGACCCGCTTCGGGGAGGACGCGCTCGCGTGCTACCTCAAGATCGTCGAGTTTGCGAGTCAGGTCTTCAACGAAGAGCGGTCCATCGCGACGATCGGGGAGGCGTTCGACGTGCTGCACCTGGCACGGAACGGGAGCAGCCTGACGGAGCAGCTCGACCGCGAGCTGTTGGTAACGTGGCTGAATTTCGCCAACGGCACGTTCGGCTACGACGAGCTGGTTGACGAGAATCAGGACGGCGTGAGCGACAGGCCGTACGCGCAGGTGATGGCGAGCGTCGAAGCCGTGCGCCTCGACGGCGGCGCGAGCCCCGCTCAACTCGAGGCGGCCACGGCCCTGCTGCACGGCATCAACGCCAGCCGGACGGCGACCACCGAGTGAGCGTTTGCGCGTTTGCCGGGCGCGGGCCACTTTTGGTCTCGCTATGTGGAGCAAGGTTCTCGACGCTGGGGTGATGCGGGGGCTGTCCCCCGCTTCCCGAAGGGTGCTGAGCGTGCTCGTGTCCGGCGGGCCTGTGCTCGGGCCCGCCGGACACATCGCGCAGCGTCTGGGCCTTGGCACCCGGTTCCAGCTGGCGCGCGCGCTGAAGCGTGACGGCATCCCGCCGCTGCATCGCCTGCGGAGCTGGTTCGCGGTGCTGCGGTGGGTTTGGACCGCCGAGCGCGATGCCGTCTCGCTGTGCCGGGTCGCCTTCGCCAGCCGCACGGATCCGGCCGCCTGCTATCGCCGGGTCAAGCGCGTCACGGGGCGCACCTGGAAGGACGTGCGGTCCCTGGGATCGCGCTGGGTGCTGACGCGCATCGCCGACCTGCTCCACCCGGGGAAGGCGCCCTACCCTCATCCCCGTTGACGCCGGACCGGCTCACCGTCGGCCTCATCGGCTTCGGCCTCGGCGGCCGGGTGTTTCACGCCCCCGTGATTCGCGCGGTGCCGGGGCTGCGCCTCACTACCATCGCGCAACGCAAGGGGCGGCCCGCCGACGCCCCGGACTGGGATGTCGAGTTCGTCCACACCATCGACGAGCTGCTCGCGCGCAAGCTGGATCTCGTCGTTATCACGACGCCCAACACCACCCACCATCCGGTCGCGAAGCATTGCCTGCTTGCGGGCCGCCACGTGGTCGTCGATAAGCCGTTTACCACCACGGTCGCCGACGCCGAAGAGCTGGTCGCGCTCGCGCGGGCGCAGGGGCGCCTGCTCTCCGTCTACCACAACCGCCGCTACCTCGGCGACTTCGTCACGCTACAGCAGCTCCTGGCGCAAGGCGCCCTCGGCCGCATCGTGAGCTTCGAGTCCCACTTCGATCGGTTCCGCCCCGCGGTGAAGCCCGAGGCCTGGCGCGAGCAGCCCGGCCCCGGGGCCGGCGTGTGGTTCGACATCGGCCCGCACCTGCTCGATCAGGCGCTGGTGCTGTTCGGGACTCCGCACGCGATCGGCGCCGACCTCCGCGCCGAGCGCGACGGCGCGGCGGTGGATGACGCGTTCGACGTCACGCTCTACTATGAAGGCCTGCGCGCGGTCCTGCGCGGGTCCTGCCTGGCGGCAGCCCCAGGCCCCACGTTCGTCGTGCACGGCACCGCCGGCTCGTTCATCAAGCACGGACTCGACCCCCAGGAAGCCGCCCTCAGGGCGGGACGCACACCCGATGAGCCGGATTGGGACGTGGAGCCGGCGGAGCTGTACGGGACGCTCACCACGCCCGACGGCAGCCGCCGCGTGCCGACCGTACCATCCAGCTTCACGCGCTATTACGAAAACGTCCGCGACGCCCTGCTGGGGAAGGAACAGCTCGCGGTGTCGCCCGCCCATGCGCTCGACGTGATGCGCGGGGTGGTGCGGGCCGCCGCCAGCAGCGCGCAGCGCCGCGTGCTGCCGTGGGCCGCGGCGGACTGAAGGTTTCCTTGCTGCGCCCGCCCAGCCCACCTACGTTCTCACCATGTCGGCCAGCCTCGTGACCGCCGCGGGTGTCCCGCCTCGCCCCTATCTTCTGAGCGAGCTGACGTGGAAGACGGTGCGCGACCAGCAGTACGAGGTCGCCGTGCTGCCGTGGGGCGCCACCGAGGCGCACAACCTTCATCTTCCCTATTCCACCGACAACGTCGAGACGACGCACATCGCGGCCCGCGCAGCCGCGCACGCGTGGGAGCGGGGCGCGAGGGTTGTGGTCCTGCCGGTGGTGCCGTTCGGCGTCAACACCGGCCAGCTCGACATCCCCCTGTGCGTGAACCTCAATCCCAGCACGCAGGCGCTGATGCTGCGCGACGTGGCGACCGCGCTGGCGGGGCAGGGCGTCCCCCGGTTGGTGATCCTGAACGGGCACGGCGGCAACGATTTCCGCCAGATGATCCGCGAGCTGCAACCGCAGACTGCGGTCTTCCTGTGTACCGTCAACTGGTATCAGGTCGTGGATCCGAAGCCGTTCTTCTCGGATTTGGGAGATCACGCGGGCGAGCTCGAAACGAGCGTCATGCTGCACGTGGCGCCCGAGCTGGTGCGCCCGCTCGCCGAGGCGGGCGACGGCGCGGCGCGCCGCTCCAGGATCGCCGCGTTTCGCGAGGGGTGGGCGTGGGCGCCCCGCCGCTGGCGCCAGGTCACCGACGACACTGGCGTCGGCAACCCGGCCGCGGCCACGGCCGAGAAGGGCCGGCGCTACGTCGCGGCCGTGAGCGAGAAGATCGGCGAGTTTCTGCTGGAGTTGGCGCGCACGGATCCCGCGCAGCTGTACGAATAAGGCGTCCCGCCCGCGGCGTGGCGCCGTCAGCCGGGCGGCAACGTCGCCTGCACGACCGAGCCCTCTGGCCCCACCGCGATCTTGAGCGTGCCCCCGAGCTGGCGCAGCCGCTCCCGAATGCCCGCGAACGCGGCGCCGAAGGCGCCCCGGCCGATGGCGAGCGATTCGCGCAGGCCCGGCGGGAGCGCCGCGTGGATCGTCACCTCGAGCAGCACTTGCCCGTTTCCCGCGACGCGCACCGCGGCATGGCGACCACCACCGGGCGCGGACAGGTGGCTCAGGCATTCCTGGACGAGACGGAACAGCACGATCTCGCCGTCCTTGGAGATTCGCAGCGGCCTGGCCGGCAGCGCCAGCGTGACGCTGACGCCGATGGAGCCGGCCACGGCTTCGGCGTACCAGCGCAGCGCCTCCACCAGCCCCCCCTGCTCGAGGCGCGACGGGTGCAGCATGTGGGCGACGCGGCGGATGACGTCCGAGGCGGCCTCCACCCGCGCGATGGCGTCCACGACGATGCGGTGTCCCGACGTGCCTGCGACGCAGACCTCGTCCTTGACGCGGTGCGGCCCCGCCAAGACCGCGGTGAGCGAGGGACTGGTGCGGTCGTGGAGCTGGGCCGAGAGTCGCTGCCGCTCTTCATCCTGGAGCTGGAACAGGCGCGCCGACAGCTCCCCGATCGCGGCCTCGGCCGTGCGCCGCTCGGTGAGGTCCCGGGTGATCTTGGCAAAGCCGCGCAGTCGGCCGTGATCGTCGCGGAGCGCCGTGATGACGACGTCCGCCCAGAATCGCGTCCCATCCTTGCGCACGCGCCACCCCTCGTCCTCCACGCGCCCGTGCGCGGCGGCATGGTCGAGCAGCTCGGCCGGCAGGTTCCGCTGCTGGTCTTGCGGCGTGTAGAAGCGCGCGAATGACTGCCCGATGATCTCGCTGGGCGTGTACCCCTTCATCAATTCCGCCCCGGTGTTCCAGGTCATGACCGTCCCCTCGGGACTGATCATGAAGATCGCGTAGTCGCGTACGCGCGCGAGCAGGAGGTTGCACAGCTCTTCACTACTACTGAGGGGGGACTCGGCGACGTCGATCTGAGCCACGCGGCTCACCTCGGAAGGAAAGGGACCCGCCTCATACCCGCGAAACCGCCTCGTGGTGCATCACTGCCGAGGCACGATCTCTGCCGTTGTCCGGCCCGAACCGCAGCAGCACGAGGGCAAACGGCGCCACGGCGTAGGCGCCGTTGCGCGCGGCCCCCGGGACGCCCCCCGCGGTGTCCAGCAGCACCGTCCAGCCCACGGGCTTCCCGCCGTCGCCGGGACCGGCCAGCACGGGGAGGGTGAAGGGCACCTCGGCCCCGCCCGCGTTCAGCAGCAACACCAGCGTATCACCTTGAATTGGCCGCAGCTCCTCGTCCGTCTCGTCGGTCGCATCGCCGTGGATGAGCATGCCGAGCGAATGCGCGGTAGCGTCCTGCCAGTCTTCCTCCTGCATTTCCGCGCCGTCCGCCCGCAGCCAGGTGAGGTCCTTGACGCCGTCGTGACTCACTACCACGCCGCGGAAAAACGTGCGGCGGCGCAGCACGGGATTGCCCTGCCGGATGGCGAACACCCGCCGCGTGAACGCGAGCAAGTCGCGACGGCGCTCGTCCAGCTCCCAGTGCATCCAGGAGATCTCGTTATCCTGGCAGTAGGCGTTGTTGTTGCCCCGCTGCGTGCGGGCGATCTCGTCGCCGTGCGCCAGCATCGGCACGCCCTGCGAGCAGGCGAGCAGCGCGAGCAGACTCTTCATCGCCCGGTAGCGCAGGGCGAGCACCGCCGCGTCGTCGGTGTCGCCCTCGACGCCCCAGTTGCGCGAGTGGTTGTCGTCGGCGCCGTCCCGATTCTCCTCGCCGTTCGCCTCGTTGTGCTTGCGCTCGTAGCTCACCAGGTCGTGCAGCGTGAAACCGTCGTGCGCCACGACGAAGTTGACGCTGGCGTAGGCCGCGCGATCGCTCCAGCGGTAGATGTCCGGCGATCCGGAGAGCCGCGAGGCGGTATCGGCGATCTGTCCCTCGTCGCCCCTCCACAGCCGGCGCACCGTGTCGCGGTACTTGCCGTTCCACTCCGCCCACCCCACCGGGAAGTTGCCGACCTGATAGCCCCCCGGGCCCACGTCCCACGGCTCGGCGATCAGCTTGACCTGCGACAGCACGGGATCCTGGTGAATGATGTCGAAGAAGGCGGAGAGCCGGTCCACCTCGAACAGCTCGCGCGCGAGCACCGGCGCGAGGTCGAACCGGAACCCGTCGACGTGCATCTCCGTCACCCAGTAGCGCAGGCTGTCCATGATGAGCTGCAGGGTCCGGGGATGCTGCATGTTCAGCGAGTTGCCCGTGCCGGTGAAATCGTGGAAGAACCGCGGGTTCTCCGGCGACAGCCGGTAGTACGCCGCGTTGTCGATCCCCCTGAAGCACAGCGTGGGGCCGAGATGGTTCCCCTCGGCGGTGTGGTTGTAGACCACGTCGAGGATCACCTCGAGCCCGGCCGCGTGCAGCGTGCGGACCATCGTCTTGAACTCGGCCACCTGCTCCCCGGCCAACCGGGTGGCGTAGCGGGCATCGGGCGCGAAGAACCCGATCGTGTTGTATCCCCAGTAGTTCGTGAGCCCGCGCTCCACAAGCCGCCGGTCGTTGATGAATTGGTGAATCGGCAACAGCTCGACCGACGTGACGCCGAGCCCGAGCAGATGCTCGATGATGGGCGGCGAGCACAGACCGAGGTAGGTGCCCCGCAGCGCCTCGGGCACGTCGGGGTGCCGCACCGTCATGCCCTTCACGTGGCACTCGTAGATCACGGTGCGATTCCACGGCACGCTCGGAGCCGCGTCGCCTCCCCAATCGAAGGCTGCATCGACGACGACCGACTTCGGCATGTAACCGGCCGAGTTCGTCGAGTCGGGCTCGAGATCATCGTTCGGCCCGGCCCGGTAGGCGAAGACGGCGTCGCTCCACCGCACCTGTCCGGTGATCGCGCGGGCATAGGGGTCGAGCACGAGCTTGGCCGGGTTGAAGCGATGGCCCTGCTCCGGCTCGTACGGCCCGTGGACCCGATAGCCGTAGAGCTGGCCGGGCCGCACGTCGGGGAGATAGCAATGCCAGACCTGATCCGTCCGCTCAGTGATCCGTATGATCTGCGCTTGATCCGCGTGATCTGCGGCCTCGAAGAGGCAGAGCTCGACGCCGGTCCCGTTTTGGGAAAACAGCGCAAAATTCACCCCCCG
>JBOHSP010000162.1:0-7941 GCA_050733275.1 Gemmatimonadales bacterium | reverse complement strand
ATCGAGGCGAACGCCCCTGCCTTGGGCTCCCAGACGGTGCGGTCGGGATAGCGGCGCTTGGGTTGCAGCAGCTCTTCTTCCAGCATCCACCACGCGATGGCGCGCTCGATGGCCTCGCGATCGCCGGGGACGACGCGGTGCGCGACGATGGCGCCCGGGCCCGTGAGCCAGGCCCAGAAACCCTGGGGCGCCTCGGGCGTGGTGCGGGTCTGCTCCTCGAGCATGGCCTGCTTGAGGTAGCGCTCGGGGATGCCGACGTCCTTGGCGAGCGCGAAGACTTCGCCCTCCGTCAGACCATCGCCGATGTCGCGCTCGTGGGCCTGGAGCTCGGCGGCGCGCTTGACGATGCGCTCGAGCGCGGTGCGGTCGATCAGCTCACCGGCCATGCCGGGTCGTTAGGCCTTGGCCCGGGACCGCGAGTCGGGCGCCGGCACGTCTTCGCCGGAGGCACGGGCGGGCAGCTGCTTCGTGGTCAGGTCAATGAAGCCGCGCAACAGGTCGATCGGGATCGGGAAGAACGTGGTGGAGTTGTTCTCCGACGCGATCTCGTTGACGGTCTGGAGATAGCGCAGCTGGATCGCGACGGGCTCGGTGCCGATGATGTGCGCCGCCTGCGCCAGCTTTGCCGACGCCTGGAGCTCGCCTTCGGCATTGATGACCTTGGCGCGGCGCTCGCGCTCCGCCTCCGCCTGCCGCGCGATGGCGCGCTTCATCTCGGGCGGCAAATCGACGTCCTTCACCTCCACCGCCGAGACCTCAATGCCCCAGTCGTCGGTGCGCGTATCGATGATCTGCCGCAGGATCGCGTTGATCTTTTCGCGATTGGCCAGCAGCTCGTCCAGCTCCGTCTCGCCCAGCACCGAACGCAACGTCGTCTGCGCGAGCTGGCTCGTGGCGTAGAGGTAGCTCTCGACGCCCACGACGGCTTTGTCGGGCGTCCGCACGCGCATGTACAGCACCGCGTTGACCTTGATCGAGATGTTGTCGCGCGTGATGACGTCCTGCGGCGGAATGTCGATCGCCATCACGCGCAGCGACACCTTCTGCATTTTCGCGAGAAACGGCGGCAGGAAGATCAGCCCCGGCCCCTTGGTGGGCCGCAGGTGGCCGAGCAGGAAGTAGACGCCGCGCTCGTACTCGCGCAGCACCCGCAGGCCGGCAAAGAGGTACAGCGCGATCGCGCCGATAGCCCCGACGAGGATGTCGCCCATCAGGGCAGGGCCTCGACGATCACGGCGGCGCCCTGGCCGCCGCCGATGCAGGCGGAGCCCAGGCCAAAGCGCTTCTGCTCGCGGCGCAGCGCGTGCAGCAGGTGGATCGTGATGCGCGTGCCGCTCGCGGCGAGTGGGTGGCCGATCGCGATAGCTCCACCGCACGTGTTGGTGCGCGCGCGATCGAGGCCGAGCTCGCGCTCCACGGCCAGATACTGAGGGGCGAACGCTTCGTTCACCTCGACCAGATCCATCTGCTCGAGGGTCATCTTGGCCTTGGCGAGAGCCTTCCGGGCCGCCGGTGCGGGACCGATCCCCATGTGCCGCGGCTCGACGCCGGCCACCGCCCACGCGATGAGCCGCCCCAGCGGCTTCAGGCCGCGCGCCTTCGCGTACTCCTCGCTCGCCAGCACCGTCGCGGCCGCGCCGTCCGAGATCCCCGACGCGTTCCCCGCGGTCACGAGGCCGTCCTTCTTGAAGTAGGGCTTCAGCGTGCTGAGGATTTCCACAGTCGTTTCCGGTCGCATGTGCTCGTCCGTACGGAACTCGATCGCTTTTCCTTTCACCTTCACCGGCACCGGGATGACCTCGTCCTGGAACGCGCAGGCGTCCCAGGCCGCCTTGGCGCGCTGCTGCGAGGCGACCGCCACTTCATCGACCTCGCGGCGCGTCAGCTGGTACTGCTCGGCGAGGCTCTCGGCGGTTTCCGCCATCGAGAGGCCGCACTGCGGGTCCTTGAGCGCTTCCCACAGGAGGTCTTCGAGCGGCGCGGGGCCGAGCCGCAGCCCCCAGCGGGCCCCGCGGACCACGTGCGGCGCCTGGCTCATCGACTCGGCACCGCCCGCGAGGACCGCGTCCGTTTCGCCGAGCAGGATCAGCTGGGCGCCCTGCGTGATCGCCTCGAATCCCGAGCCGCATAGGCGGTTGACGGTGACGGCGGGCGTCTCGATGGGGAGGCCCGCCTTCAGGCCGACGTGCCGGGCCATGTAGATGGCGTCGGCGGAGGTCTGCAGCGCATTGCCGAAGACCACGTGGCCGAAGTCGCTTACGGGGACACCGGAGCGCTGAATCGCATGCCGGGATGCCGCCGCGCCCAACTCGATAGCCGACATATCCTTCAAAGAGCCGCCGAACGCTCCGAATCCCGTCCGTACACCCGACAGGAAGACGACGTCCTTGCTGGCGCCTTGGGTTTTCATGGAGAACTCCACGCGCTGTGAGACTCCGGGAATATAGCCGGGCTTCAAGACTCGCGTTGCCATCGGCCACGCGTGGCTCTATGGTGTGGATGACACCCGGGATGGAGGTCCGACACCGTGAGGTTCTGGGAAGCGTGGTTGTGGTCGGTCGGCCTGATCGCCGCCGCCGTGGTCGTCGCATTGGTCGTGCACCGTCTGGCGTTCGCGATCCTCGCTCGGATCACCCGGCGCACGGACATGGGGTGGGACGGCGCGGTGGTCCGCCGCGCGCGCGGGCCCGCGCGGCTCGCGCTGGTGCTCTTCGCCATACTCTTTGTGCTGCCCAACGCGCCGATGGACGCCGGCGTGCGCGCCTCCATCCAGCACCTCATCGCGATCGGCCTCATCGGCTGCATCGCCTGGGGTGTGATCGCGCTCGTAGACGTGGTCGAAGATGTGATGCGCACGAAGTTCCGCATCGATGTCGCCGACAACCTGGAGGCGCGGCGCATCGCGACGCAGACCCAGGTGCTCCGGCGCGTGGTCGTCGTGCTCGTGACGATCGTGGCGATCGGGGTCGCGTTGATGACCTTCCCCTCCATTCGGCAGATCGGCACCAGCCTGCTCGCGTCGGCCGGGCTGGCCGGCCTCGTTGTCGGCATGGCGATGCGCCCGACGCTGGCGAACCTGCTGGCGGGCGTCCAGATCGCGTTGACGCAGCCGATCCGGTTGCAGGACGCGGTGGTGGTCGAAGGCGAGTGGGGTTGGATCGAGGAGATCACCACCACCTACGTCGTCGTGAAGGTCTGGGACCTGCGGCGTCTGGTGCTGCCGCTGACGTACTTCGTGGAGAAGCCGTTCCAGAACTGGACCCGCACCACGGCACGGCTGCTCTGCTCAGTCTACCTGTACGTGGACTACACCGTCTCCGTGGACGAGGTGCGCGCCGAGCTGCGGCGCATTCTCGAGAGCACCGATCTCTGGATGGGCCAGGTCTGCGCGCTGCAGGTGACCGACGCGCGCGAGCAGACGATCGAGCTGCGGGCGCTGGCCGACGCGACGGATTCGGGAGCCGCGTGGGACCTGCGGTGCCTGGTCCGCGAGCAGCTCATCGCGTACCTGCAACGGCGCTACCCCGGCGCGCTCCCCCGCGCCCGAGTCGTTCTGGAACCGGACGGCCGTCCCCCCGTGCCCGCGCCGGCCGCATCCTGACGCGCTCGAAGCGCACAGCCCCGAGGGGATGGTCGCGCGCGATCAGGGGCGGGGCACGCGCGTCCGCCACCACGCGTACGCCGGTGTGCCGAGCAGAATGATGCCTAGACCGAGCAGCGCCTGCGTGGGCTGCGTGACGAGTGTGTTCAGGACGATGGCGGCCGACACCACGATGAAGACGACCGGTGTGACCGGATAGCCGGGCGTGCGGAACGGCCGCGGCGCATCGGGTCGCCGGCGCCGGTACACGAAAATGCTGGCGGCGGCGAGCGCGTAGAACGCCCACCCGGCGAACACGACGTAGGTGAGGAGCTGCTCGAACGTGCCCGACAGCGCGAGCACCGCGGACCATCCGGCGCTCGCGAGAATCGCCACCGCCGGCGTCCCGAAGCGCGGGTGGACGCGGGCGAGCGTCTGAAAGAACACGCCGTCCTTCGCCATCGCGTAGAACACTCGTGGCTCGGTCAGCGCGATGCCGTTCGCGGCTCCGAAGATCGAGATGAGAATCGGGATCGTGACGAGCTGTCCCCAGGGATCGCCGAACAGCGAGTGCATCGCGTCCGCGGCGACCCGCGTGGACTGCATCACGCCGCTGGGACCCAGGGCGGCGATGTACGCGAGGTTGGCGAACAGATAGACGCCGATCACGGCCAGCGTGCCGTACACGATGCCGCGGGCGAAGTCGCGCTGCGGGTTGATGGTCTCGCCGGCCGAAAACGTCACGTAATGCCACCCTTCGTACGCCCACAGCACGCCCACCAGGGCCACGCCCGCACCCGTGAGCACCTGGGTCGTCAGCGGCGTCGTGAACACGGCGAGATCGGGCCCGCTCAGTCGCCGGCCCAGCAGGAGCAGAAGCACGCTCACGAGCAGCAGCGCCGCGGTCTTGATCGCCGTGCTCCAGTTCTGGACGTCGGCGCCGCGGCGGGTCCCGCGCACGTTGACGGCGGCGACGACGGCGATCATGCCGATCGCCACGAGCTTCGCGCTAGCGGGGCCGAGCGGGAAGAACTGCTGGACGTAGCGGGCGAAGGCGGCCGCCAGCGTCGCCACCGAGCCGCTGCCGATCACGAAAAAGAGGGCCCAGCCGTAGAGGAACGCCGGCAATCGGCCGAACGCGTCGCGCAGGTAGACGTAGAGCCCGCCGGCCTGCGGGTCCATGGCGCCGAGCTCGCCGTAGGTCAGCGCGCCGAGGAGCGAGAGCAGCCCGCCGACGAGCCAGACCAGCAGCGCGATGCCCACATCGCCACCCGCGTCGCGCAACACGCCGCCCGGGACGAGAAAGATCCCCGACCCGATCACCGTCCCGATCACGATGAAGATCAGGTCAGGGAAGCGGAGGACGCGGGCGAGGCTCATAGCGCGGCGGCGATCGCCGCCGCGGCCTCCGTCGTGCGCGCTGTGCCCCCGATATCCGGCGTCCGCACGCCGGCCGCGATCGTCTCCCGCACCGCCCGCTCGAGCGCCCGCGCCGCTTCAGGATGCCCGAGCTGTTCGATCATCAGCGCGCCCGTCAGCACCGCCGCCATCGGGTTGGCGACGCCCTTGCCGGCCAGGGGCGGCGCCGAGCCGTGCACCGGCTCGAACAGCCCCGGGCGCCCGGGGTGCAAATTCGCGCTGGCGGCGAGCCCCAGCCCACCGACCAGCCCTGCGCCCAGGTCGGAAAGAATGTCGCCGTACAGATTGTTCGTGACGATGACCTGAAAGCGCTCCGGCTGGCGCACCAGCTCCATCGCGAGCGCGTCCACATACCGGTGCTCGGCCTCGATTCCCGGGTACTCCGCGGCGACGGCCGTGAACTTCTCCTGCCAAACGCGGTGCGCCGGTACGGCGTTCGATTTGTCACTCATCGTCAAGCGGGTCTTGCCGTGTGCCGCCGCCCAGGCAAACGCCGCGCGGATGATGCGCTCGACACCCTTGCCCGTGTTGATCTCCTCGGCGATGTGCGCGTCGCCGTCGATACGCCCCTTGCCGAGATAGACGCCCTCGGTGTTTTCGCGGAAGATGACGAAGTCAATGCCGACGGCCGGACGGCCGGACGGCCCGACGGCCAGACGTAGCGGAGTGAGGTCCGGGTGCAACAGCGTGACCGGCCGAAAATTGATGTACAGATCGAGTCGGAAGCGCAGTCCCAGCAGGATGTCGCGGGCATGCTCGTTGCCGGGGACTCTCGGGTCCCCGAGCGCCCCGAGAAAGATCGCATCGACGTCGTCGCGCAGATGGCGGAAGGCGGCGTCGGGGAGCGTTTCCCCGGTCTTGAGGTAATGGTCGGCGGAGTAGGGGAGGCGTTCCCAGGCGATGGACAGGCCGTGTCTTGCGGCGGCGCGATCGAGAACGGGAATGGAGGCGTCGATGACCTCCGGCCCGACACCGTCGCCCGCGATGACCGCAATTCTGGGCGTCCGGGCGTCCGGGCGTCCGGGCGTCATTCGAAGCCCGTCGCCCGCCCGCAGGACACGCAATACGCCCAGCCCACATCGACGTCGGCCCCGCAGGCGGGGCATTTGAGCTCCCCCGCCGGCGGCTGACCGCACCGCGGGCAGAAGCGCACCTCGCGGCCCCCGGGCAGCCCGCCGCCGCAGTACTCGCACTGCTTCGGCACCGACGCCTCGGGCGGCCGGGCGACGCGGAATGAAGAGTCGGGCACGGTGCGGGGTGGCATGGGATTCTCGCCCGTGGTATCGGATACCTCCTCATCGACCTCGTCGCCCTGATCGCCCTGGGGCGGGGCGTAGGCCCGCTCCGCCAGCAGGACCCGCTCGGCGGCCCGGCCGTTGATCATCACCTGCGCGTCAGGGAAGCTCCGAAAGAACGCGGGATCGGGGTTGACCGAGCCGATCTCTTCCGCCATCGCTTCGCGAACACGCTCCGGCTCGAGCTGCACGTAGCTCCGCTCGCCGGCGAGCAGTCGCAAGACCGTCATCTCGTAATCCTGGTGCGTGGCGACGTTGAGCCGGGACCGGTTGGACCGATAGGGGACGAGGCGCTCGTAGACTTCGGCGGCGGGGAAGGGAACAGCGACACGGGTCTCGCGCGCGAGCGCCGTGACGAGGAGCTCGAACAGCCGGTCGAGCTCGTCCATCCTACCGCAGGGCCGGGGAGGACACCGCGGGAGCCGCGCCGGCCGGTTCCCGCCATTCCGACCGCCAGCGGTCGTAGAGCACGGGCACGACGCCGCCCTGGCGCAACACCTCCACGCCCGACGGGTCGCGATACGCCCTGCGGTAGAAGACGTGCGTGACACCGGAGTTGATGATCAGTTTGGCGCACATGACGCACGGGGATGCGCTCACGAACACCACTTTGTCGCGCGCGGTGCCCGGCGCCTTCACGAGCGCATTCATCTCCGAGTGGATGCAGCCGCAGTTCCCCGGCACGGCCGAGTCGCACGTATTGGGGAGACCACGCGCGTTGCCGTTGTAGCCGATCGCGAGGACATGCTCGAGTCGCTGATCGGTGACGACCGTGCCGACCTGTAGCCGGATGCAGGTCGAGCGCTTTGCCAGCTCCTCGGCCATGCGCATGTAGACCTCGTAGAGCGGGATCCGGTCGACGGCGGGAGGGGAGGCGCCGGCGGGCAGCAGGTTGTGGGCGTGCGTGTTGGCTGCCACGCCGTCTTTAGGCACGCTCATACAGCTCCTTGTCGGGGTCGTATTCCCGGTATTTGCCGCGGGCGCGCTGCTGCGCCAGCCACGTGTCGAAGCCAGAGGGCGTCAGGCCGTTGGACCGTTCCTGGTGTTGTGCCGCGCGCACCGCCAGCGCATTCGCGTACTCGTTCTTCACGTGGTCGGCATGGCCGCGCACCCAGCGCCAGTCCACGGTGTGATGCGCCGCGACCTGCGCGAGCTTCTGCCACAGCTCGGCGTTCTCCAGGACGCCCGTCTTGCGCCGCCAGCCGCGGGCCTGCCACGCCTGGACCCAGCCACTCATGCCCTTCACCAGATACTCCGAATCGGACACGTAGCGCACGTGCGCGTGGTGCCACTGGCGCCGGATCCACTCGAGCGTCGCGATGGCGCCGGCGAGGGCCATTTTGTTGTTCGTCGTCTGGGGCGAGCATTCGGAGAAATCCCACCGCGCCACGCTGTCCCCGGCGGGAGCTTCGACCAGGGCCGCGTTCCCGCCCGGGCTGGGCTTGGTGCGGTCGTTGCCGAGACAGCTCTCGTCCGCGTGCACCAGCACGAACGTCGGCAGCGGCGCGCGCGTCACGGCTCGATGACGACGGGAATGGCGGTGTGCCGCAGGATCTCCTCCGCATGCGAAACCGTGACGGGGCCGACCGCGCCGCCGCCGCCGGCCACGCCGGGCGCGCCGTGGGCGACGTGCGCGCCCGCGAACAG
>JBOHSP010000161.1:0-42466 GCA_050733275.1 Gemmatimonadales bacterium | reverse complement strand
CGCGAGCCACGTCAGCGAGTCGCGCGAGCCGCGGGCGCGCGCCGCCGCCGCGCCGAACCCCAGCCCGCCGTATCCGAGCGAGTCCATGCGGGCTTCGAGGTCGAAGCGGGGGTCCGCACCCGGCTCGTACGTCGCGCGTCCCCGTCCCGCGGTGATCTGCCAGCCGCGCCACCGCACGTTGGTCACCTCGGCGTCGGCGCCCACGCCCACCGAATCGAGCGCGCCGTCGAGCGTGAGGCGCACCCGCGCCCGCCCGCTGAGCGCTTCGCCCAACGCGGGGTCGCTCCCGACCAGCGCCGGCCCGGCGAGCCAGGTCACGAGCGAGTCGAGCACGCTGAGGCTGTCGGCGTCGAACTCCACCGTCAGCGCGCCGCGCGCCGGGCGCTCCCATCCCAGCGAGCCGCCCGCGCGCGTGACGAGGCCGGGCTGCTGCAGGCGGATCGAATCGACGTGCACGAGGTTGTCCGCGAAGCGCAGCGCCGCCGCCCCGCTGTCGATCACGCTGCCGGCGAACAGCGACGGCGCGAGCCGGACCGCGACCCGGCCGCTCGGCGGCGACAGGCTGTCACCGATGACGCTGCCGCTGGCCGTGAACGTCAGGCGCGTGGGCGGCCCGTCCACGAGCCAGCGCTCGAGATCCACGTCGGAGGCGCGCAGCGTGAAGTCGCGCGCGCCGTAGCCGGGATCGCCCGCTCCCAGCCTCAGCACGCCGTCGCCACGTACGGCCCCGCCACCGTCGCCCCCCGATCCCAGCATGGTGAGCTCCGCGTGGGTCTCGAGGGCGGCGGCCGTCCCGCTCAGCCGGATCGGGCCGGCCACGCGACCGCGCAGCGGGAACCCCGCGATGCCCGTCCCCAGCGTGGCGAGTGCCAGGGAGTCCGCCCGCACGTCGGCGAACACCCCGAGCGTGTCGCTGCGGAAGTCGAGCCCCACGATCCCGCGGATCACGCTCGCGGGACTCTCGCCCACGCGGTGCCGCATCGTGCCGGAGAAGCGGGCGTGGCGCAGCGTGCCCGTCAGGGTGCCCACCGCATCCATCTCGCCGGCGATCACGAACGCCGGGACGAGCCGCCGCACGGTGCGGAGATCGACGGTCGCGGCCTCGATCTCGAACGGGTCGAAGCCGAGGTCGCCGCCGGCGAGGTCGACCTGGCCGCGGCCGCGGATCCGCGTCTCCGGCGGCCCGGCGGAGCTCCCCGCGAGCGAATCGCGGAACAGCCAGTCGGTCTCCAGGCGCAGCGCCTCCATGCGCCCGTCCACAACCGTGCGTCCGGTGAGCCAGCCGCTGAAGGGCAGGGTGTCGAGGTAGGGGCGCACGAAGTCGAGCGACAGGTCGCGGGCCAGCAGGTTGCCGCGCCGCAGGGCGACGAGACCGGAGTCGGCGGCGCTCAGCGCGGTCACGCGTCCGGTCAGCCGCCCGCCGCCGTAGGTGACGGCGAGCGGCTCGAGACGGATTTCGAGGAGCCGCGGGCCGTGCGAGCGCAGCTGCACATCGCCGCGCAGCACCGCGCCGGGGGGGAAACGCGGATCGACGAAGTGCACGTCGGTGAGGGTCGCCGAGTCGGCGTCCAGGGCGAGGTCGAAGAGCAGCGGCCCGTCGGGCCAGCTGACGCGCCCCCGGGCGCTGAAGCGCGAACCGGGCAGGCCCACGCGGTCGAGATCGACTTCGAGCGTGTCGCCGACGATCGTGATGCGGCCCTGCGCGTCCGTGAGCGTCACGTTGGGGTCGCTGCTTTCGGTGGCGAGCCGCTCGATGTCGAAGCGCAGACCGCGCTCGCGGGGCGCCGAGAGGCGCACCGTGGCGAGCCGGGCGTCGAGATGGAGGAAGCGGCGCACCCGCCGCCGACCGTCGGCGCCGGGCCCCTCGATCTCGACGAGCGGGCCGTCGCCGGGACTGCGATCCTGGAGCCGGAGCACGAGCGCGCCGTCCACGATCTGCACGTTGTGCAGCATCACCAGCCCCCGCGGCGCGGGCGTCGCGCGCGCCGCCGCGCGCGTGGTGTCCTTCACATCGAGGCGCAGCAGCTCGGCGAAGTTCGTCTTGCCGTTGGCGTGCTGGACGATGTTGATGAACGGGCGGTCGAGCCGCACGTCCCGCAGGACGATGCGGCCGGCGGCGAAGTCGATCGGGTTGTATCCGAGCTCGGCGTACGGCAGCCAGGCGACCAGCGTCGAATCGGCGTCGAACAAGCGCACGTCCGTCAGCACGACGCCGGTGAACAGCGAGCCGCGCACCGACCCCACGTCCACCGTGCCGGCGAGGACGCTCTGCACGGCGGCCCCGGCGATGCGCGCCAGCAGCGAGCGCCCCGCGTCGGTCACCACCAGCGCGTTGAGCGCGCCCAGGAAGCACGCCAGCAGGCCGACCAGCGACCAGAGGGCGACGCCCAGCGAGCGCCGCACCATCAGAACGCCTGCCCCACGGCGAACTGCCAGACGATCCGGTCCCAGAACGTCTTGCGCGCGCCGAGCGGGGGGTAGACATCGCGGATGCGGGTGATCTGGTCGGCCGAATCCTGGAACAGCAGCGGGCCGCGCTCGTCGGGGTACCCGTTGTACGCGGCGTCGATGCGCACGGGACCGAGCGGCGTCGAGAAGCGCACGCCCAAACCCGGTGTCACGCGGAAGTCGCCGAGGCTGACGAGCTCCTCGCGCCGCTCCCACACCTGTCCGACGTCCACGAACAACCCGAGCCGCATGCGCTGCGCGAACACCGGCGAGGGGAACCGCAGCTCGGCGTTGAGGATGATCGCCGTGTTCCCGCCGGTGGGCGCCGAGGTCACCTCGTTGAAGACCTTCTCCCCGCCGGCGCGCGCCGTCGCGTCGAGGTCGATGTTCGTGGTGTCCTCGACGATGTAGACCAGCGGGCCCAGCTCGTTGCGGCCGTAGCCGCGCACGGAGTTGGGGCCACCTCCGTAGAAGCGTTGGTCGGGCGGGACGTAGCTCACCTGCTGGCCGCCGAGCCGGATGTCACCCGGGAGGATCGCGCCGGCCCGCACGCGCCAGGCGAACACGCTGCGCCGCCCGATCGGGGTGTAGCGCGCGTACTCGAACTCGCCGCGGTTGAATTCGTACAGGGCATCGGAACCGACCAGCTGCGACGCGTGCACCAGCGTAGCCGTCGTGATGCTGCCTTCGGACGGATCGAGCACGTTGTTCACGCGATTGCGCAGCAGCGTGACGGCCAGCGCGCCGAACGCCGCAGTGTCGCGCAGGATCGACTGACTGGTGGAGTCACACACGCGGAACGTCGTGCAGAACTGGCCGGGCAGCGCGTCGGTGTGCCCCACCGAATAGCCGTAGCCCAGGATGACCGCCACCGGCCCCCGCGCATTGAGCGTGACGTTCACGTTGCCGCCGATGGCCTGACGCGTGTAGACATCGAACTCCGAGCGCCGTTCAGCGAACAGCGACAGCGCCGCCGTGTGGGAGCGCGACAGGAACGCCGGCTGGCGCAGCGTCAGACCCACGGTGTAGTTCAGGCTGTCGCGTTCCCACGCCTCGGCGAACGGAATGCACAGCTGATCGAACGGATCGTTGCCGCCGGATGCGGTGCCGCCCAGCTTGGACACGCGGCCCGAGATCTCCAGCACGCGGGCGCCCCCGAGGAAATCGTGCGCCGCCCAGCCGCTCTGGACGCGAATGCACTCCACGCTCGCGTACCCGACCCCGAACCGCACCCGGTGCTGCGGGCCCTCCTGCAGCGCGATGCGGATGCGCACCGTCGTGTCTCCCGGCGCCTCCGGCGGCATGGAGTCCAGCAACGTCACGGTCGCCGAGCGGAACACCCCCATCGCGTAGAGATCGCGCTGCGTCTGATAGAGATCTTCCTGGCGAAACAGCTCGCCCCGATGCATGGCCATCACGCGCCGCACCGTCCCCGTGTCGACCTCCTCGAGCCCGTGGATCAGGACGTCGCCCACGCGCATGCGCGGGCCAGGCACCGCCTCGAGCATTACCGCCGCGCGCAACAACTCCGCCTCCGAATCGAAGTTGCGCAGCACCGCGGCGTAGGGATAGCCGCTGTTGCGCAGCCGCTGCCGGATCGTGTCGACCGACGCCTGCATCAGGAAGCGGTCGAACGGGTCGCCTACCTGGAGCGGGAGCGCGCGGCGCAACGCGGCCGGCGACAGGATGCCCTCGACTCCGAGAATCTCGAGCTCGGCCACGCGCACGGGCTCGCCTTCGTGAATGAGAACCCTGATGTACACGTCGCGCGGCGTGCGCCGCACCACCGTGTCCACCACGGCGTTCATGTAACCGCTCTGCCGGTACAGCAGGCCCAGCCGGAAGACGTCCCGCCGGAATTCCAGCTCGTCGAAGTAGCGCTTCTCCCCGAGGCCGAGCCAGCGCACCAGCGGATTGCGCGCCCACCAGCCCGACGCCGTCGTCGCGATCGCGCTCTCCAGCGTGTAGTCGTCGAGCGCCTGGTTACCCACGAACGACAGGTCCCGCACCACCCGCTCCTGCTCCTGAGCGGACACGGCGGCCGGCACCGCCAAGGCGGTGAGCAGGACGAAGGCGATGACGCGCAATTGACGTGGTTTGGCGATTCCGGCTATGTTGCGTGCCTTGCATCGCACTGTCAACCTTTTCGACACCACGACGGTGGCGCTGTTCCTCTGCCTGCCGCTGGGCTGCGGCGACGGCAGCACCGGCGGTGGCCCCGCCCCACTCACGTACTACGAGAGTTACGACCCCCGCTCGCTCGATCCCGCGCTCTCGACCGACGTGCCGACCGGCGAGATGGTGACACTGCTGTTCGATGGTTTGACGCGATTCGATCCCGACGGCCGCCTGCTGCCCGGCCTCGCCGATCGCTGGACCGCCGCCCCCGACGGCCACCGCTACGTGTTTCACCTGCGGCCCGGGGTGCGCTTCCACGACGGCCGGTCCGTCGTCGCCGCCGACGTGCGCCGCTCGTTTCTGCGCGTGCTCGACCCCGGGACGCGCGGCGGCCGCGTGTGGCCGCTGCTCCCCATCGCCGGGGCGGATGCCTACGCCGCCGGCGAGGCGGACGACGTCACCGGCATCGACGTCATGGGCGACACGGCGGTCGCGTTCACGCTCGCCGAGCCGCTGGCCGTCTTCCCCAAGTTCCTCGCGATGCCGGTCGCCGCGATCGTGCCGGCCCCGGTCGCGCCCGGCTTCGGCCAGGGCCCCATCGGGACCGGGGCGTGGCGGTTCGTGGCCTGGGAACATGACGACCGGCTGCGCTTCGCCCGCAATCCCGACTACTGGGGCGGCGCGCCCGCCGCCGAATCACTCACCGTGCGCATCATCCCCGAGCCGTTCACACGCGCGGCGGAGTTCCTGGCGGGCCGCCTCTCGGTGGTCGAGATCCCGTTCGGGGAGACGGCGCGGTGGGAGCGCGAGCACGCGGCCTGGCTGATCCGCAAGCCGGCGCTGCGCGTCGTCTACGTCGCGCTCAACAACCGGCGCGGCGCGCTGCGCGATCCGCGCGTGCGCCGCGCGATCAATCACGCGGTCGCGGTCCCCGAAATCCTGCGCACGGTCTGGCACGGCCGCGGCATTCTCGCGCGCGGCGCCATTCCCCCGGCGCTGGGCGGCGCTGATACCACGCGGGCCCGCTACGCCTACGACACCGCCGCGGCGCGCCGGCTGCTGCGCGAGGCGGGGTTCGCGAACGGCTTCACCGTCGAGCTGTGGCGCTCCGGCACCAACGTGGCGCTGGGCCGCGTGGCCCAGGCGATTCAGGCGCAGCTCGGCGCCGTCGGCATCCGCGTGGAGATGGTGTCGCGCGACGCGTCCAGCATGCGGGAAGCGGCCCGCGCCGGACGGGCCGACATGGCGCTGCTCGACTGGTGGGCCGACTACCCCGATGGTGACAACTTCCTGTTCCCGCTGTTTCACAGCGCGAGCTTCGGACCCGGCGGCAACGTCTCCTTCTACAGCGACCGCGTCACGGACTCCCTGATCACGCTGGCGCGCCGCACCGTCGACGACTCCGCCCGCGAAGCGCTGTACCGCCGCATCGACGACCGCATCTACCGCGCCGCGCCGTGGCTGTACCTCTGGTTCCCCGTGGACCTGTGGGCCCGGCATCCGTCGGTCACGGGCTGGGACATTCCCGTCGTGTTCAACGGCCAACGCTGGACGGCGGCGCGCCGCGTGCCGTGACGGGCGTGGGACTGGTCGGCCGGCGCCTGCTGGCGGCGATTCCCACGCTGTTCGGCGTCCTGGTGGTCACGTTCCTGCTGCTGAACGTCGTCCCCGGCGATCCCGTGCAGGAGATGGTGGGCGAGCGGGCCGACTCGGCGACGATCGCCCGGCTGCGCGCCGAGCTGCGGCTCGACGCGCCGCTGCCCGTGCAGTTCGGCCATTACGTCTGGGGCGTGGTGCGGGGCGACCTGGGGCGGTCCTACATCACGCAGCGGCCCGTGCTGGGCGACCTGCTGGAGCGGTTCCCCAAGACACTGCAGCTCGCGGGCGCGGCCATGTTGCTCGCGGCGAGCTGCGGGATCGGCCTGGGCGTGCTGGCGGCGCTGCGCCCCGGCGGATGGTTCGACCGCGGCGCCATGCTGCTCGCCTACATCGGGATCTCGTTTCCCGTGTACTGGGTGGGCCTGATCTTGATCCTGCTGTTCGCGGTGACGTGGCCGTGGCTGCCGCCCTCCGGTTACGGCGGGCTGGCCTTCCTGGTGCTCCCCGCGCTCACCCTGGGGATGCGCTCGATCGCGTTTCTGGCGCGCATGACCCGGGGAGCGATGCTCGACGTGCTCCCCACGGACTACGTGCGCACGGCGCGCGCCAAGGGCGTGTCGGAGCGCCGGGTGATCGGGCGCCACGCGCTGCGCAACGCCCTGCTGCCGATCATCACGGTGCTGGGCCTGGACGTGGGGAGCTACCTCACCGGCAGCATCCTCACCGAGACCATCTTTTCCTGGCCGGGCGTGGGCCGCTACGTGCTGCTCGCGATCGAGAAGCGCGACCTCCCGGCCATTCAGGGCAGCATCCTCTTTCTCTCGGTCGTGTTCGTACTCGTGAACCTCATCACCGACGTGCTCTATGCGAAAGCCGATCCTCGCGTCGCTTACGATTAACGCCTGCGCGGCGGCGCTGCTCGCCCAGACGCCCGCGGCGCCCGCCCGCACGAGACCGCTGCGCGGCAATTTGCAGCAGCGCATCACGGCGCTGCTCGATGAGCCGCCGTTCCACCGCGCCACCTGGAACGTGTTCGTGCAGGACGACCGCGGCCGGGTGCTGTTCAACCGCAACGGCGACCGGTTTTCCGTGCCGGCGAGCAATACGAAGCTGGTCGTCGCGGCGGCGGCCACGGTGCTGCTGCCGTCCGACTATCACGTGCGCACCAGCGTGTACGCGAACGGCTCGATCGCGGACGGCGTGCTCGAGGGCGACCTGATTCTGTACGGACGGGGCGACCCGACGTGGTCCGAGCGCTGCTACGGCGTCGACACGCTCGCGGCGGGGGCGTGCGACTCCACCTGGACGGCGGTGGACGCGATCGCCGAGTCGCTGCGGGCGCGCGGCCTCCGGCGCGTGACCGGCCGGCTGGTGGGCGACGGCTCCTACTTCGAGCCGCAACTCGTCCACTGGAACTGGTCCGTCTTCGACCTCAACTGGTGGTACGCGGCGCCCGTGTCGGGTCTCGGCTTTCACGACAACAGCGTCGATTTCAAGATCCTGCCCGGCGCCGTCGTCGATCATCCGCCGGTGATCACCTGGACGCCCGATCTCTCGATGTTCACGTTCGAGAACCGCGCGCGCACTGTGCCGGCCGATTCCGGCACGACGATCGGCAACAATTTCTTCCGGCGTCCCGGCACCATGGACATCTGGGCCGAAGGCACCGTCGCGCTGGGGCGCCCGCTGCGCACCGAGAGCTTCGCGCTGCCCGACCCCAATCTCTACGCGGCGCGCGCGCTCGCCGCGGCGCTGCTCCGCAACGGCGTGGCGATCGAGGGCGGCGCCGCGAGCACGACCGACTCGATGCAGTACCGCGGCCCGCGCTGCTGTGCCAGCCCGCTCGTCGAGTACCGCGGCCGGCCGCTGCCCGACATCATCTTCCCGATTCTCAACAGCAGCCAGAACTGGTTTGCCGAGATGCTGCTCAAGATTCTGGGACGGGAGTTCGGGGGAGCGGGGAGTTGGGAGCAGGGGCTCGAGGTCGAAAAGCGCTTCCTGATCGACTCGGTGAAGATCGACTCCACGGCGTTCGTGTTGGACGACGGGTCGGGTCTGTCGGCGAGCAACCTCTTCACCCCGCGGGCCTTCGTAAAGCTCCTCGATTACATGGCGCGGCATCCCAAGAATGGGCCGTTCTTGGAGGGCCTGCCGCGCTCCGGGCAGCGTGGGTCGCTGCTGCGGCGCTTCGTCGGCACGCCGCTCGAGGGGCGCGTGCGCGCCAAGACCGGCTCGATCTCCCGGGTGAACACCCTAGCGGGATACCTCGAGCGCCGCGACGGACGCCGCATCACGTTCGCGATCGAGGTCAATGCGCATAACGTGCGCACGAGAGAGATTCTGGCGCAGATCGACTCGGTGGTGGTACAACTCGGGCGGTGAGGGGCGGCGAAGGGGCGGCGAAGGGCGCCGTCAGTCGGGAGTTTGGCCGAACAACGCCATATTCGACGAGTGTCCCGGCTCGATCTTGGCCGACGGATTGATGAAGTGCACGGCGTGGTTCACGGCGATGCAGGCCTCGGACACGCCGGTCGCGATCAGCTTGAGCTTCCCCGCGTAGCTCACGATGTCGCCGGCCGCGAAGATGCCGGGGATGTTGGTCTCCATAGTCTGCGACACCCGGATTTCGCCTTTCTCGATGTCGAGCCCCCACTCGGCGATGGCGCCGAGGGAGGAGATGAAGCCGAGCTGCGGGATCACGGCGTCCATCGGGAGCGTGGCTTCTTCCTTTGTCTTGTTATTGACGATGGTGACGGACTCGATGCCAGCGCCGCCGCCGATCGCCTTCAGCTCCCAGAACGTCCGCAGCTCCATCTGGCCGGCCGCCGCCAGTGCCTGCACCTGCGCGACCGTGGCATGATGCGCGCGGAAGCCGTCGCGCCGGTGGATCATCACGATCGACCGGGCGATGCCCTGGAGGTTCACCGCCCAGTCGAACGCGGAATCGCCGCCCCCCACGATGAGGATGCGCTTGCCGGCGAACTCCTGCGGATTGAGCACCCGGTCGTACAGCCCGCGGCCGAGCCAGCGGTCCGCGTCCTTGAGCGGCAGCTTGCGCGGCGTGAAGGCGCCGATGCCGCCCGCGATGAGCACGGTGCGGCCCGGATACTCGTCCTGCTCAGTCACCACCGTGAACAGCCGCGCGCCGTTCGACTCGTCGCAGCGCAGCCCGACGACCTTCTGGCCGAGATAGACGGGCGCCTTCCACTGGAGCCCCTGCTCCGCCATGCCTTTGACGAGGTCTTTGGCGAGCACCTTGGGGAAGCCGGCGACGTCGAAGATGTACTTCTCGGGGTAGAGCGCGGTGAGCTGGCCGCCGACCTGGTCGAGGTTGTCGATGAGGCAGTGCGACGCGCCGCGCATGCCGGCGTAGAACGCGGCGAACAGTCCGGTCGGACCCGCGCCGATGATGGTGATATCTTTGGTGTCCTGCACGGGCCAACGCTAACGGCACCGGCGGGGCCGGAGCAAGCGCCTGCAAGGCGGAGGGCCTGGTGAGGATCTACACGAAGACCGGCGACGCGGGCGAAACCAGCCTGTTCGGCGGCGGCCGCGTCCCCAAGGACGATCCCCGCGTGGAAGCGTACGGCTCCGTGGACGAGCTGAACGCGGCCATCGGGCTGGCGCTCGCGCTCGAGCCGGCGGCGTTCGAGGCCGCGGTCCTCCAGACGATCCAGCGCGATCTGTTCACGATCGGCGCCGAGCTCGCGACCCCGGACCAGGCCGCGCTGGCGAAGGCGCTGGCGCGCAGCGGACCCGCCGTGGGCCCGGCGCAGGTCGGCGCGCTCGAGAACGTGATCGATCGCCATGAAGCGAACGTGCCGCCGCTCAAGAACTTCATCCTGCCGGGCGGCACGCCCAAGGCGGCGGCGTTGCACCTGGCGCGGACCGTGTGCCGCCGCGCCGAGCGCGCCGTCGTGGGTCTCGCGCGCGATCAGCACACCAACCCCGCCATCATTCACTATCTGAACCGGCTCTCGGACCTGTTGTTCGTGCTGGCCCGCGCCGCCAACGCGCAGGCCGGCCGTCCCGACGTCCCGTGGTGACAATCCGGGTCGCGCTCCCCCCCCCCGCTTCCGGGACCGGCGGCGACGACGCGTCCTACGACATCCTGATCGCCGGCGGCCTGCTCGACCGGCTCCCCACGCTCCTCGCCCGGCACTGCCCGGCTGCGGGTTACGCGATCATCAGCGATTCACGGGTCGCGGAGCTGTACGGCGCGCGCGTGGAGCAGGCCGTCCGGGCCACCGGCGCCACCGCCGAGTTGTTCGTCTTTCCGGCGGGCGAGGCGAGCAAGACGCGCGAGACGTGGGGGCGCCTCGGCGATCGGATGCTGGCGGCGCGCTTCGGGCGCGATGCCGCTGTCGTGGCGCTGGGCGGCGGGGTCGTGGGCGACATGGCGGGGTTCGTCGCCGCGACCTACCTGCGCGGCATCCCCTGGGTGCAGGTCCCGACCTCCCTGCTCGCGATGATCGATGCGTCGATCGGAGGCAAGACCGGCGTGGACGTCCCCGCCGGCAAAAATCTCCTCGGCGCCTTTCACCAGCCCCGCCTCGTCATCATCGATCTCGCGCTGCTCGCGACGCTTCCGGCTGTGCAGCTCTCCGCCGGGCTCGCGGAGGCGGTCAAACATGGGGCGATCGCCGACGCGGCATACTTCGATTTCCTCGAGCGCGAGCACGCGGCGATTCTCGCCGGCGGGCCGGAGGCGTTGGAGCGCGTGGTGCGCCGCTCCGTCGAGATCAAGGCGGCGGTGGTGGCGGCCGATGAGCGGGAACGGGGACGCCGGGCGATCCTCAATTTCGGGCACACGGTGGCGCACGCGCTCGAAGCCACCGCGAAGTACGCGATCCTGCACGGCGAAGCGGTCGCGATCGGCATGGCGCTCGAGGCGCGACTCGCCGAACGGCTCGGCATCGCGGCGCGCGGCACCGCGGACCGGATCACGGGGGTGCTGAAGCGGCTGCGCCTGCCGGTGGCCCCCCCCACTGCCCCCACCCCCCCCGACCCCCTCCACCCCCCCGACCTCCCCGACCTTCCCGACCTTCCCGGGGCGTTGGTGGAGGCGATGCGTAGTGACAAGAAGGTGCGCGCGGGTACGATTCGACTCGCGTTGCCGACGAGCATCGGCGAGGCGTGGACCGATGGCGCCGGCGGATGGACGATTCCGGTCGATGCCGTACGGCTTCGGGAACTGTTCAGGGTGGGGGTCAACGCGTAAAACGGTCTCCCCCCTGCGCACATTCCTATCCACGTTTCCACACGCCCGCATCATCCTTCCGATGGGGCACATTTTCCACAAGAGTTGTGGATAGTGGACAAACGCCGGAACTGGTATTAACCCACGAATTTGTGATGTGGAAAACTGCGGGGATTTGCACGTATTGGCAGGAAATTCTATATTGACGCAGATTTAGAAGGCCTAAATGGCGGCGTCGGCCGTTTCCGAATACAACACGGCAGATCTGACAGGGGATCCGCGCATGGCCAGGTCGAACGGCGGCAAGGCGAAGGCTTTTTTTCGCACCACCCCTTCCGGAGCGTTCGATCAGTACCTGCAGGACATCCAAAAACTCCCGCTGATCAAGGATCCTGCGGAAGAGCGGCGCCTGGCCCGCCGGGTCCAGCGGGGCGATGAAAAGGCCGCCGAACGGCTCGTCACTGCCAACCTCCGTTTCGTCATCTCCTACGTCAAAAAATATCAGGGACACGGCCTCGATCTCTCCGAGCTGGTCGCCATCGGCAACGAAGGGCTGCTGAAGGCCGTCAAGAAGTTCGATCCCGACCAGGGCGTGAAGTTCATTTCGTACGCCGTGTGGTGGGTGCGCCAGGCCGTCCTCAAGGCGCTGGCGGAGCAGACGCGCAGCGTGCGCATCCCGCTCAATCAGAATTCGCAGCTCATCCGGATGAGCCGCACCGAGACGTACCTCTCGCAGGAGCTGGGGCGCGAGCCGACGGACAACGAGATCGCGCAGGCCCTCGAGGACACCGTCGAGAACGTGCGCACGGCGCGCCGCATGACGGCCGCCGAGCTGTCGCTCGACGCGCCGGTGGACCGCACCGACAAGGACGCGGCCACGCTGGGCGAGCGGTTCGCCGGTCAGGAAGGCGGCGAGATCGAGGAGCGCACCGACGGCCGGCTGATGCGCGAATTCATCGATCGCATCTTCCAGAAATATCTCACCCCCCGCGAGCGCAAGATTCTCTATCTCTATTACGGCCTCGAAGAGGGCAGCGAGGCGATGACGCTGGAGAAGATCGGCGCCCTCATGGGAGTGACGCGGGAGCGGATTCGGCAGATTCGGGAGCGGGCGTTCGAGAAGCTCAGGGAATCGCCGGATGGAAGGGCCTTAAAAGGCTTCTGGAGAGCAGCCTAGGACAGGCACGACGAGACGCAGCAGACGCAACAGCGGACGCACAGTCGGAGCGGGGTATGGGACAAGCTGGTCCCAGACCCCGCTTCCTGTTTACCGCGGTGCGTCTGGGCGTCTAGTTTATAGTATGTCCGCGCCTTCTTCCCTCGCCCGGAACCTCGTTGAGATTGTCGGCGAACGGCACGTCCGCGCCGCCCGTGCCGAACGGATGACGTACGCCATGGACGGCCTCACCACCCATCGCCGCGTTCCGGACCTCGTGGTCCTGCCGGGCACTCGCGAGGAGCTGATTCAGGTCGTGCGCGTGCTGCACGCGGCCGGTGTCCCGTTCGTGCCGCGGGGCGCGGGCACGGGCCTCTCGGGCGGCGCGCTCGCGGGCGGGGGCGCGGTCCTGATCGTGCTGACCCGGCTCAACCGCATCCTTCGCGTCGATCCGGCGAACCGGCTCGCCGTCGTCGAGCCCGGGGTCGTGAACGCCAAGCTGAGCGCCGCCGCGCGGCCGTTCGGACTCCACTACGCGCCCGACCCCTCGAGCCAGAGCGCCTGCACGATCGGCGGCAACGTCGCCGAAAACGCAGGCGGTCCTCACTGCCTGAAGTACGGGGTCACGGCGAATCACATCCTGGGACTCGAGGTGTTGCTCGCAGACGGCAGCCTCGTCGAGCTGGGCAGCCCCTCGGGCGAGCCGTGGGGGCCCGACTTGGTCGGTCTGTTCGTCGGGTCGGAGGGCAACTTCGGCATCGCCACGCGCATCACCGTGCGGCTGGTGCCGGTGCCGCGTGCCGTCCGCACGCTGCTGGCGGACTTTCCCGCGCTGCGCGCGGCGGGCGCGGGCGTCTCCGCGGTGATCGCCGCGGGCATCGTCCCCGCCGCGCTCGAGATGATGGACCAGTCCTGCATTTGCGCGGTGGAAGACTCGGTGTACGCCGCCGGCTACCCGCGCGACGCGGCGGCCATCCTGTTGGCCGAGCTGGACGGGCGCGACGATGGCGCCGTGGCCGCCGAAGCCGACGCCGTCGCCGATCTGCTCCGCGGGGCGGGGGCGCGATCGGTCCGCACCGCCGCGAACGCAGCGGAGCGCGAGCGCCTGTGGCAGGGGCGCAAGAAGGCATTCGGCGCCATGGGGCGCCTGTCGCGCGATCTCCTCGTGCAGGATGCCGTGGTGCCCCGCTCCGCCCTGCCCCACGTCCTCGAGGCGATCTGCGGGATCGCCCGGACGTACGGCCTCGTCGTGAGCAACGTGTTCCACGCCGGCGACGGCAACCTCCATCCGAACATCTCCTTCGACGCCACCGACGCGGCATTGCGCGAACGCGTGGAGCGCGCCAGCGGCGAGATCATGGCCGTCTGTATCGCCGCGGGCGGCACCATCACCGGCGAGCACGGCGTGGGCCTCGACAAGCTGCGCTACATGCCGCTCATCTTCGATCCCGAGTCGCTCGGCGCGATGCAGGCGGTGAAGCGCGTGTTCGACCCGGACGAGCTGGTCAACCCTGGGAAGGTCGTGCCCGTCCATGCCTGTCGGGAATGGACTTCATTGCGGAATGCGGATTGCGGATTGCGGATTGGAAATGCAGGCGTCGAATCCGCAATCCGAAATCCGCAATCCGCAATCGTTGCGGAGCCCGCCCTGTGACGATCCTCGACAAGGTCACCGCGCTGCTCGGCCCCGGAGCGGTACTGGAGTCCGGCACCGACCGCGTGCCCCGCGTCGCTCCGGGGTCGCCGGACGCCGTCGCGCTGCTGCTCGGCACCGCCCATCAGGAAGGCTGGCGGGTACGGATCGAGGGGGCCGGCACCTGGCTGTCCTCCGACGCCCCGGCCGATCTCGCCATCACGACGCGCCGGCTCGACCGCGTGCTCGCCATCGAGCCGCCCGACCTCACCGCCACCGCCGAGGCGGGCATCGGGCTGGATCAGCTCCGCCAGCAGCTCGCCGACCGGGGCGCCTGGCTCGCCGTCGATCCCCCCGGACTCGCGGGGCGCACGCTCGGGTCGATCGTGGCCACCGCGACCGCCGGCCCGCTGCGGCAGGGCTTCGGGCCCATCAAGGACCATCTGCTGGGCGTCACGTTCGTCACCGGAGACGGCCGGATGGTGCAGAGCGGCGGGCGCGTGGTGAAGAACGTGGCCGGTTACGATTTGACGAGGCTGCAGGCCGGCGGCTTCGGCGCGTTCGGTGTCATCGTGCTGGTGCACCTGCGTCTCCGGACCCTGCCGCGCGCCGACATGACCTACCTGCTGGAGGGTTCGCGCGACGACCTCACGCAGGTGGCGGAGGACATCGCCGCCGCGGGCCTGACCCCGGCGGCGCTGGAGCTGGTCTCGCCGGCCCTGGCCCGCCGCGAGCGCTGGGTGCTGGGCGCGCGCCTCGCGGGATCGCCGGCACTCGTGGCGGCCGACGAGACGGGGCTCGGCGCGGCCACGGGCGGCCGCTTCACCGCGCTGCGCGCCGAAGAGGCGCATGCCTTCTGGATGCGCCTCGCCGAGGGCTTCGCCGTCCGGCCGGTCACGTTTCGCATCGGCGGGACCGCCAGCGCGAGCGACGAGCTGCTCGATCTCGTGCAGCACCAGTTCGGTGACGAGTGGGTGTCGGCCTCTCCCGCCGCCGGCGTGATTCGCTGGACGGGCGATGCGACCGTGGACCGGCTGCAGCACCTGCGCCGCACGCTGGCGGGCATGGAGGCGCCGCTCACGCTGGAGCGCGCGCCGTGGCCGCTACGCCACGCGGTGGGACACTTCGGCGCGTACCGGGAAGGCGTGGGCCCGCTCGTGTCCGGGCTGCGCCGCACGTTCGATCCGGGTGGAGCGCTCGTCGTCGCCAGCGAAGCGGAATAATGAGGAACGGCTTCGCCGGACTGGACGCCTGCGTCCATTGCGGCTTCTGCCTGCAGGCCTGCCCGACGTTTCTCGTCACGGGAGACGAAGCCGACTCGCCCCGGGGGCGCATCGAGTTGATTCGCGCGCTGGAGCGCGGGGAGCTCGCCCCGAGCGATCCGGATCTCCAGCTGCATCTCGACCGCTGCCTCGGCTGCCGCGGCTGCGAGCCCGTCTGCCCGTCGGGCGTCCAATACGGCCACGGCCTCGAAGCCGCCCGCGCGCTGCTGGCGCACACCACGCGCGTCCCCTGGCTCGCCCGCGCCGCGCTCCGCACGCTGACGACGCCCGGGATCTCGAAGATCGTCTACTGGCTCGCCCGGCTGCTCCGCCGCACCGGGCTGCCGCGCCGGCTGGCCGGGTGGGGACGGCTGCGGTTCGCGATGGGGATGCTGGCGGCGACGCAGCCCGACGCCCGGACGGCCGGACGCCCGGACGCCCGAACGGCGGCGGCGAATGATACGGCGGCGAAGTGGCGGCGAGGTGGCGGCAAGCGGCGTTCGCCGCCGTCGATCTCGCCGCCGCCTCATGCGCCGCCCTCCGCCGCCCTCTTGTTTCGCGGCTGCGTCATGCAGGGCCTGTTCGCTCACGTCCACGAGGCCACGATCCGCACGCTCGCCACGAACGGCTACGCGGTGGGCGAGGTCGCCGGTCAGGTGTGCTGCGGGGCGCTGCACGCGCACGCCGGACTGCTCGATCACGCCCGCGCGTTGGCGCACCGCAACGTCGCCGCGTTCGGCGAAGGCGACGAGCCGATCGTCGTCAACAGCGCCGGGTGCGGCGCCTGGATGAAGGAGTACGGGCGGCTGGACGATGGCGGGGAGCGGTTCGCGGCCCGCGTGCGCGACGTCACGGAGCTGCTCGCCGCAGGGGGCGACCCGGTGGCCGGCGCCCCCCTCGACCTCCACGTCGCCTACGATCCGCCCTGTCACCTGCTGCACGCCCAGCGCGTCGCGGGGCCGCCCGCGCGGCTGTTCGCCGCGATCCCGCTGCTCGAGCTGGTGGACGTGGCCGGCGCCGCCGAATGCTGCGGCAGCGCCGGGCTGTACACGCTGCTGCAGCCCCAGTTTTCGCGCGCGGTGCTGCGGGCGAAGCTCGGGCACCTGCGCGAGGCGGCGCCCGAGATCGTCGCGACGGGCAACCCGGGCTGTCTGATGCAGATCGGCGCCGGGCTGCTGGCGGCCGGCGTGCCCGCCACCGTGGCCCATCCCGTCGAGCTGCTCGACGCCGCCTACGCGGCGGCGGGGCATTACGAGTGAGGACACGGTGACGCTCCCGACCGCGCCCCCGCCCACCGTGACGCGGCTCGACCCCGAACAGGTGCCCGCGGAGCTGGTCGATCGTCTCCACACGGGCGCCCTCGTCGCCGCCGCGGACGTCGGCACGATCGATCTCACGGGGCCGGGGGACGGCGCCGTCACCTGCTTCCAGGGGCTGCTCACGAACGACATCGAGAAACCGGGGGACGGCGCGTTCGTGTACGGCGCGCTGCTCACGCCCAAGGGCATGATCGTCGTGGACGGCTGGGCCGCCCGGTTCGGCACACGCGTGCGGTTCACGGTGCCGCTGGAGGGCCGCGAGCGGGCCATGCAAATCCTCCAGCGCGCGGTCCCGCCGCGGCTCGCGCGCGCCGTGGACCGCAGCGATCCCGCCGATACGGCCGTGCTGCGGGTCGCCGGCCCGCACGCCGGCGCCGTCCTCAGCGCGGCCGGCATGCCGACGCCTTCCGCGGGCAACCGCGTGATCGAAGCCACCGCGGGGGGATTGCCGCTCGAGGTCGCGCGCGCGGTGGACGGTGAGTTCGGGGGTGCGCCGTTCGTCTTTCAGATCAGCACGGCGGCGGCCCATCGCGACGTCGTGGTGGACCGGCTGGTGCGCGCCGGCGCGCTTTCGGCCGGCCCCGCGGCACTCGAGCTGGGGCGCATTCTGGCCGGCTGGCCGCGCCTCGCCTCCGAGGTGGACGAGAAAACGCTGCCGCAGGAGGTGCGCTACGACGAGATCGGCGGGGTGTCCTACACCAAGGGCTGCTACACCGGCCAGGAAACCGTCAGCCGGCTGCACTTCCGCGGTCACGCCAACCGGCAGCTACGCGGCCTGTTGTTCGACACCGATCCGCCCGCGCCGCCCGCCACCGGCTGGAGCGCCGTCACGCACGATGAGCGCGACGTGGGCCGGGTCACCAGCGTGGCCTGGCTGCCCGATGGGGGCGGCTCGGTCCTGGGGCGCTGGATCGGGCTCGCGATGGTGCGCCGCGAGGTGCCGCTGGGCGCCCTGGTGCGCGCCTCGGGCCGGGAGGCGCGGCTCGTCGCGTTGCCGTTCGACCTTCCCGCGATCGGCCCGGCATGACGGTGCTCGTCACCGGCGGCAGCGGCCTCGTGGGCAGCCATGTGATCGAGGCCCTGCGAGCCCGCGGGGAAGCGGTACGCGCGCTGGTGCGCCCGTCGTCCCGCGCCCCGGTCGCGGCGCTCGGCGCCGAACCGGTCGTCGGGGAAGTGACCGACGCGCGCGCCTGGACCGAAGCCGCCGCCGGGGCGCGCGCGATCGTGCACGCGGCGGCGCTGGTGGCGGCGCGGGCCACGTTCGCCGCATTCGAGCGGGTGAACGTCGGCGGCACGCGCCTCGCCATCGCGGCCGCGCGACGGTCGGGCGCGCGCCTCGTGCACGTGTCGTCCGTGGCGGTGTATGGACGGGGCGCCGCCGCGGGACACCGCGTGGCCGAGGACTGTGCGTTCCAGCCGCTCGACGCGCGGGATTACTACGCGCGCACCAAGCGAATGGCCGACGACCTCGTGCAGGCGGAGGCCGGACGGGGCGACCTGGCGGCCGTCGCCATCCGCCCCAACGTGATCTATGGCGAGCGCGACCGGCTGTTCACTCCGCGCCTCATCGCGGCGCTGCGCCGCAGGGTCGTCCCGCAGATCGGCCCGGGCAACAACCAGCTCTCGTGCGTGTACGCCGGGAACGTGGCCGCGGCCATCGTCGCGGCCCTCGAGCGCGGTGACTCGGCGGGGTTCCGGGCCTACAACGTGACGCACGACGCGCCGCCGCCGCTCACCCAGCGGCAATGGGTCGACGCGTTCGCCGGCGCGCTGGGCGTGCGCATCCGGCGCGTCGCCGTCCCGGTCGAGCTGGCGCGCGTCGCCATGGAGGTCGCGCACGGCTGGATCCGGCTGTGGGACCGATCGCGCTACGCGGGGCTCGCCCCGTCGGCGATCTGGTTTCTGGTGGGAGACAACCCCTATGTCGACGCCCGCGCGCACCACGAGCTGTCGTGGACACCGCCGTTCGACGCGGCGAGCGCCATCGGGCGCACCGCGCGCTCGTTCACCGCGCCAGACTGAAAGGAATCAAAAGCCCGGGGGCCGCCCGGGCTTTGCGCTGCAGTGCACCGTACCGTCAGGACGTGGTGGTATCCGGCGTGACCATCGTGGTGTCGCTCATCCGCGTTGTGTCTGCAGCCGTGTCCGTCATCTGCATCGTGTCGCTGGTCCCGCCCTGCTCACCTCTGTTGCACGCCGCCGCAGCCATGGCCACGATCGCCAGGGCCAATGCAATACGCTTCATAGCCACTCCTGTGTGAGGGTGACGAGGGGCCCGAACGGTGGCTAAACGCTATTCGGCATCCCTGCGCAGTCAAGCCTCGATAAGTTTCAGGGATTATGGCACTCTCCGGTCGTCGGTCGTTCCTCGGGTGGTTGGCCTCCGTCCCCTGGTGGCGTTCCTTGGGTGGGCTCGACGCCGCCCAGCAGCCCATCGTCGAGGTGCGGCCGACCGCCCTGTATCAGCAACCCGACGGGCGGCGCAATCTGGTCCGGATCGTCGTGGCCGGCTTGCGCGCGCCCGCCGCCCGCGCCCGCATCACCGATCGACGTGGCGCCCTCATGGGCACCGCCGGGTTGCTGCCGCTCGGCGGCGGTCCCACCCTGACCGGCGAGGTCTGGGTACCGCTCCCCGGCGCGGCGGAGTTTCGCGTCGACGTGGAAGTGGGCCGCGAGCGTGTCGCCCGCCGCCGCGTCCGCCTCACGCCGCCGCGTCGCTGGACCGTGTACTGGGTTCCCTGCGTCCACACCGAAGTCGGGGGCACCCACCTGCAAGAAGTGGCGCTCGAACACCACCGCAAGAACCTCGACACCTTCCTGTCGCGGACCGCCTCACACCCCGAGGAGCGCTTCAGCGCGGAATGCGCGCTCGCGGTGCTCACCTACCTCGAGAATCGCTCCCCCGAGGCCGGCGCGGCGCTGGTGGACGCGATCCATCGGGGCAAGGTCGGCTTCGCGGCGCTGTTCGCCAACATGCTGAACGGTCTGCTCGATCACGAAACGTACGCCCGGCTCGTGTGGCCGGCGGGACGCGTCGCGCGCGCACAGGGGCTGACGTTCGCGGCGGCGCAGGTCGCCGACGTCCCCGGCCAGCCCGTAACGTTTCCGACTCTGCTCGCCGCGAGCGGCGTCAGGTATCTGCTCACCGCGGTCAACCCCGAGCGGGCGCTGCCCCTGATGTCGCGCCGCGACGCCGACTCGGCGGGCGCCGGCGCCGGACTCGCGGGCGACTGGATGAGCTACCCGCAGCTCTACTACTGGGAAGGCCCCGACGGCGGCCGGGTGCTGCACTGGCGGACGCACGAGCGGGACAATGCCGCCGCCTTCGGCTTCGGGGCTCCCGGCGGCACCGCGGACGACATCGGCCGGCGGCTCTCCGACTGGCTGCTGGGCCATCCCGTCTTCCTCGCCCGCGACTGGCCGTCCGACATCGTGCTGCTGCACGGAGGCGCGGAATATCCCAACGAGGTCGTGAGTGAGGAAATGTTCGCGCAGCTCGCGGAGTATCGCCGCCGCTTCGCGTTCCCCCGCATCGTGCCGGCCCGGCTGGAGGATCTGTTCCGCGAGCTCGAGCGCCGCTACGGCCCCCGCATCCCGGTCCGCCGCGGTGACACGGGCCTGTACCGCGAGGACGGCGCCGCCTCGACGGCGGCGGAGCTGGCGCTGTTCCGGTCCGCGCAGCTCCTGGCCCGGGCGGCGGAGATCGTGGCCCTGTGGGATGACCGGCTCGCATCCGCCGACGAGGATCCTGATGCGCGCCGCCGGAGTGCCGCCGAGCGCGCGGCCATGTGGCGCGACCTGTTGCTCTTCGGCGAGCACACCTGGGGGTCCGACGCGAGCGTCGCCGAGCCGGCGTCGCGGGATACGGTGGCGCAGTGGGCCTACAAGCGGCGCTACATCGAGGCCGGCGCCGCCGCGGCCCGCGCACTGCTCGGCGAGGGCCTCCTGCGCCTCGGCCGGGCGACAGAGGCCGGCCGGGGACGCCTCATTTTCAATGCCGGCTCGTGGCCGCGGACCGACGTCGCCCGCGTCCCCGGAGGCGCGGGGAAAGCGCTCCTGACGGAGGGCCGGGAGCTGCCGGCTGTCGACCTGCCGGACGGCGACGCGCTCGTGCTGGTCCGCGACGTCGCCGCGCTGGGGTACCTCGCCGTGCAGGAGCGTGACCGCGAGCCCCGGCCGCCCATCGCCGACGGCGATGCCCTGGAGGCGGCGGCGGGGGGGCTCACGGTCAAGCTCGATCCCGCGACCGGAGCCATTCAGTCCCTCACTGGTCCCGACGGCAAGGAGCGGGTCAAGCCGTCGCCGTGGAGCGGGCTCAATCAGCTCGTGTACGCGCGCGGCGGCGAGCAGGGCGCCTTGTGGACGTCCCCCGATCCACAGCATCTGGCGACGCCGCCCGAGCTCGCGGTGACGCAGGCCCGCCTCCTGCGCGCGCGGCGCGAGCGCCTGCCGGGCATCGGCGTGCGGCTCGTGTTGGAGCGCGCGCTCGAGGGACGCGGCTTTTCCCGTCTCGAGTCGACGGTGACGCTGTACGACGAGCTGCCGTGGGTGGATCTCGAGAACCGGGTCGTCAAGAATGCGACCGAGCGGAAGGAAGCCCTGTACGTCGCGTTCCCGTTCGCCTTTGCGCAGCCGACCGTCGAGGTCGAGGTGCCGCTGGGCCGCATGACCGTGGAGCGGGATCAGCAGCCGGGAAGCTGCCGGGACTGGTATTGCCACACCCACTGGGTGTGGCTGCGCGAGGGGGCGGACGGCGTGCTGTGGAGCGGCCCGGACACGCCGCTGCTCACGTTGAACGATCTCGTGCGGGGGCAGTGGCGCCGCACGATCGCGCCCGACGGGACCCTGTTCGCCTACGCCATGCACAACTACTGGTACCGGCAGTTCGCGGCGGCTCAGGGCGGTGGCGAGCCCGTCGGGATGCGGTTCCGGCTGTCGCTGCTCGCGCCGGGGGACGCAGCGGAGCCGGCGCGGCGCGGCTGGGCGGCCTGCGACTCCCTCGCGGTGTCGGCCGCGTACGACAATGCCGCCCGCGGCGCTCTGCTCCCCCGCGACCGCGCCTTCTTCCTCGCCGACCGTGACGCGATGGTGATCGGCGCGAAGCCCGCGGACGACGGCGAGGGCGCCATCGTGAAGCTGCTCGACGTCACGGGCGCGGCGCGGGACGTCGGCGTGTGGCCCGCGGCGTTCACGTTCCGCGCGGCGCGACGCACCGACCTGGTGGAGCGGAACGGAGAGTCCATCGCCGTGGCGGGAGACGGGAAAGCGGCGGTGAAGCTCGCGGCCTGGGGCGCCGCGGCACTGCGTCTGTTCACGCCCGCGGAATAGCGGCGAGCGGGCATCGACCAGCATGATGATCGTGAGGGACCTGTCGTCGGCGGCGACTCGACCGGGAACGCAGGCTGAGGCTGCGGCGAGCGCATGTCAAGCTCTTTACAGGGCGCGACAGCGCGTTAACGTCGAACCATGACGCAGCCATCCACTCTCGGCGAACTGAAGAAGACGGAGTGGGCCAGTCCCGCCCGCCGTCAGCGGTCCGTGAAGGACGAGATGCGGGACAACCTCATCTGTCTGCTGGAAAACGGCGCGGCGCTGTTTCCGGGGATCGTGGGTTACGAGGACACGGTCATCCCGCAGCTCGTGAACGCCGTGCTGTCGCGGCACAACTTCATCCTGCTCGGCCTGCGCGGCCAGGCGAAGAGCCGCATCCTGCGCCAGCTCGTGACGCTGCTGGACGAGGAGATTCCCATCCTCGCGGGCAGCGAAGTGAACGACGACCCGTTCCGGCCGACCTCCAAGTACGGCCGGGAGCTGATCGCCGAGCGCGGCGACGCCGCGCCGATCGCGTGGCTGCCTCGGGAGATGCGCTTCGTCGAGAAGCTGGCCACGCCCGACGTCACGATCGCCGACATCATCGGCGACGTCGACCCGATCAAGGCGGCCCGCGGCGGCCATCTGCTGTCGGACGAGCTGACGATGCACTTCGGCCTGCTGCCGCGCGCCAACCGCGGCATCTTCGCGATCAACGAGCTGCCCGACCTCGCCGGCAAGATCCAGGTGGGCCTGTTCAACATCATGCAGGAAGGCGACGTGCAGATCAAAGGTTATCCGGTGCGCCTGAACCTCGACGTCGCCCTGGTGTTCACCGCCAACCCCGAGGACTACACCGCCCGCGGCAAGATCATCACGCCGCTGAAGGACCGCATCGGCTCGGAGATCGTGACGCATTACCCGCTCACGGTGGAGCTGGGGGCGACGATCACGCAGCAGGAGGCGTGGATCGAGCGCGCCAACGGCAACCGGCCCGTGCGCGTCCCCGATTTCATGACCGAGCTGATCGAGCGCATCGCGTTCGAGGCGCGCGACGACAAGCGCGTGGACCGCCGCAGCGGCGTGTCGCAGCGTCTGCCGATCAGCGTGATGGACAACGTGATCTCCAATGCCGAGCGGCGCGCGATCGCGCGCAAGGAGCGGGCCGTGGTGCCCCGGGTATCGGACGTGTACGCCGCGCTCCCCGCGATCACGGGCAAGCTCGAGCTCGAGTACGAGGGCGAGCTGCAGGGCGCCGAGACGATCGCCAAGGACCTGATCCGCCGCGCCGCCGGGCGCACGTTCGAGGCGCGCGTGGGCGGCGCCAACGTGGACGACATCGTGCACTGGTTCGACGAGGGCGGCGCGCTCAAGATCACGCCCGACGACCGCTCCGAGCCCCTGCTCAAGGGCTTCAGCGTCGTTCCCGGCCTGCTCGACCTGGTGGAGCAGCTCGGTCTCGCCCGCAAGAAGGACCCCGCTACGATGGTGGCCGCCTGCGAGCTGGTGCTCGAGGGGCTGGTCGCCGGCAAGCGCATCGCGCGCAGCGAAGAGCTGGGCTATGTGCGGGCCCGCGCCGAGCCCAAGATCCCGCCGTTCGGCAAACCGGGCGGGCCCGGGGGACCCGGGCCGGGAGGGCCGAACCTCTTCACGTAGAGCGCACGCGTCCTTCACCGGGAGAGCGGATCATGAGCCAACTCGTCTTTGGTCTCGTGCTGCTGGTCGTCGGATTCTTCCTGCGGGTCGGTGCGGGCGCCGTCCGCCCCGAGTCCGCTCCGGTCGGGCGGACCATGCGGCTGCTCTCGCTGGCCGCCCTCCTCGGCGGCATCGCCGCCATGGTCGCCTCGACCATCACCGTGATCGGGCCCGGCAGCGTCGGCGTGCGCCACGCCTTCGGCAACGTCGATCCGGACCCGCTGCTGTCAGGTATCCGCTTCGTGACCCCGTGGTCCTCGGTGGAGCGCTTTTCGGTCCGCGAAGAGCAGTTCCCCGAGGTGGACCGTGCCGAGGTCATCGACGCGTTATCGCGCGAGCAGATGGGGATGAAGGTGGACGTGGCGCTGCGCTGGCAGATCGACCCGCAGCGCGCCCCCGCGATCTTCAAGGAGATCGGCAACGAGCGGCAGATCCACAGCGCCGTGCGCAACGCCATCCGCAACGGCGTGCGCGACGGGATGGTGCAGTTCTCGATCAACGACATCGCGCAACGCAACCGCATCGCCGCGGTTATGGAGAACGAGGTGGATTCGGCGCTGGTCACGCAGCCGCGCGCTGGCGGCGAGCCGTTCCGCATCGCCACCGTGACGGCGTTCTTCCTGCGCGATCTCCAGCCGCCGGCGCAGGTGGTGCAGGCGATCAACAACAAGATCGCCCAGGAGCAGCAGATCGAGACCGAGCGGCACCGCGTGGAGGTCGCGCGCCTCCAGGCCGAGCAGCAGCGCCTCCTCAATCAAACGCTGACGCCCGAAGCGCTCACCAAGCAGTACCTCGAGGTGCTGCACGACATGCGCAGCTCGAGCAATCTCGTGATCATGGTGCCCACCGAGGGCGGGCTGCCGATCCTGAACCTGGGGGAATTGCGGCAGAACCTGCGGACCCAGTGACGGCGCCGCCGCTCGTCACGATCACGCGCCAGTACGCATCGGGCGGCTCCGCGGTCGCCCGCCTGGCCGCCGAACGACTGGGATGGGTCCTGATCGACAACGAATTCGTGGACCAGGTGGCGCACCTCGCCGGGCTGCCGGCCGAGGAAGTGGCGCGGCGCGAGGAGCGCGCGCCCGGCCTGCTGGAACGGCTGGCGCGCACCCTCGCGGTCGCCTCGCCCGAGATGTTCATCACCACGGCCGGTGCGGCCGCGCCCGCCGCGCCCCTCGAGCCGGACGAGGCGGAGCTCGTCAAGATCACCGAACGCGTGATCGCGGAGGCCGCCCGCGAGGGCCGCGCCGTGCTGGTGGGACGCGGCGCCCAGGCCATGCTCGCCACCCGCAGCAACGCGCTGCACGCCTACATCGTCGCATCCACAGCGTGGCGCCGGGATATCGCCGTACAGCGCCTCGGCGTCGACCCCGGCGCGGCCGACAAGGTGCTGGACGAAACCGACCAGCAGCGCGACCGCTACGTGAAGACCTACTACGGCCGCGACCGGCAGGACCTGACGCAGTACGATCTGGTGCTGAACAGCGAGCGCCTGGGGATTGACGGGACGGCGGCCGTGATCGTGGAGGAGGTGAAGAGGCGGGGCTGGGAATAATGCGAAATGCGGAATTCGGAATGCGAAATTTGCAGGCGTCGTTCGAGAAGCTGGGTACGTACATTCCGCATTAGGTCTTTCGCAGCTCCGGCACCCTCCAGCCCGCGACGAGGACGGCGAGCGCACTGACGATCCCTCCAAGAGCAATCGCGGTGGGCGTTCCGATGCGGTCGGCGACGACGCCCGCCTGAAACGCGCCCAGCGGCGCCATCCCCACGAACATGAACGAGTAGAACCCCATCACCCGCCCGCGCAGCTCGTCGGGCACGAGCGTCTGGATCAGCGTGTTCGTGAGGGCGTTGTTGACGATCATCGCGGCGCCCACGCAGGCGAGCAGCCCGAGCGCCAGGCCGTAGACGCGGGAGGCGGCGAACAGCGCGAGCAGGATGCCGAACACGGCGCCGGCGATGACCACGGTGCGTCCCTTGGGGATGCGGCGCGCCGCCATGGCGACGGTGAGCGCGCCGCTCAGGGCACCCACGCCCACCGCCGCGCTGAGCAGGCCATAGCCCTCGGCGCCGACCTGCAGCACGTCGCGGGCGAACACCGGCAATAGCACGAGATACGGGAACCCGAAGATGCTGATGAAGGCGGTGAGGACGATCAGCGCGGCGACGCGGCGGTCGCTCCGCAGAAAGACGACCACCTCGCGAAACCCCTGCCAGACCGTCGTCGTGTGCACGCGGGGGCGCCACGGCGGCAGCCGCATGGCGAGCAGGCCGGCGATCACCGCGAGGTAGCTCACGGCGTTGAGGAAAAAACACGCCGCCAGGCCCACGGCGCCGATCAGGAACCCCGCGATCACCGGCCCGATCACGCGGCTGAGATTGAACACCGAGGTGTTGAGCGCGATGGCGCTCATCAGATCGTCCTTGCCCACCATCTCCACGAGGAACGACTGCCGGGTGGGGATGTCGAACGCGCTGACCACGCCGAGGAACGCAGCCAGCGCCATCACGGCGCCGACCGTCACATCTCCGCTCCACACCAGCGCCGCGAGCGCGAACGCCTGCAGCATTTGGAGCGTCTGCGTGACCACGATGGTACGGCGTTTGTCCGTCCGGTCGGCGATCACGCCGGCGTAGAGCGTGAACAGCAGCACGCCGAGCGAGCCGAGCGCCGAGACCAGCCCGACGTAGAACGGCGAGTTCGTGAGCAACAGCACGAGCCAGCCCTGCGCGATGGACTGCATCCAGGTGCCCGTGAGCGAAACGGCTTGGCCGGAAACAAAGAGGCGGAAGTTGCGGTGGGCGAGGGCTCCGAATCCGTAGCGTTGCGAGCGTTGCGCGGGCTCCGTCATGGCAGGGGAGTAAGGTAATCGGCCCGGTGCTGCAGCGATGCAACACCCGGCGCACGAACCCGGGGCGGACCGCGCGGTATAACGTCGTCGGCCACCGAAGGAGCCCGTCATGAAACGGATTCTCGCATTCGCGTGCACCGCGTGCCTGCTCCTCGCGTTGAGCGGATGCTCGGATGCGCCGCTCACGTCCGAGCCGCAGGCGCCGCGCGCGACGCTCGTCCAGCAACCGAACGGCCTGTTCTGCACGGAGCCCGACGCCACGCTGAGCTCCGGTGCGCTGTACCAGGTCTGCGTGCATCCCGACCGGTGGAACGGCGACGTCGTCGTCTTCATCCCGGGGTACCACGACCCCGCCAGTGCCCCGAAGCTGCCCGAAGTCTTCGGCGAATCAGACGCGGTCTGGCTGTTCAGCGAGCTGGGCTACGCGTTCGCGACCACCAGCTTTCGCGGCACCGGCCTCATCCAGCGCGACACCTGGATCGGAGGCGACCTGCTCGAGCTCGTGGGGACGGCCAAGACGCTGCTCACGAATACGACGGGGCGCGGCAGCCGGTTCGTCTACCAGACGGGCGGATCTCAGGGTGGGCTGGGCACGGTGATGGCCGTCGAGCGGTATCCCGGGACCTTCAGCGGCGGGCTGGCGGCGTGCGGCCCCATCGGCGACTACCGGCGGCAGATCGCCTACGTCGCTGACTTCCGCGTGACGTTCGACCACTTCTTTGCGCCCATGATCGCGGACTGGCCCGTGTGGCGGCAGAGCCTGCCGGAGGATCCTGGATTCATCGATCCGAATGCGTGGCACGCCGCCGAGCAGAGCAGCGCAGCGGCGCTGGACGATCCGGCGAACGGCTCGCGGATCAGCCAGGTGCTGAGCGTGACCCGCGCGCCGACCGACCCGGCGAATCCCGCGACGATCAAGGAGACCGCGCTGGGACTACTCTGGTACAGCTTCCGCGGCACGAATGACGCGATTACCAAGCTCGGCGGGATGCCGTTCGGCAACGTCGGTCGCCAGTACACCGGCTCGCTCGACGACGCCGCGCTGAACGCGGGCGTGGCGCGCTTCCAGGTCACGGCCGACCCAACGCTGGCCGCCACGCTGCAGACCGCCGCCGACCCTCGGCGCCCGCTCGTCACGATCCACACGACCGGTGACCCGATCGTCCCGATCTGGCACCAGTCGCTCTACCGCAGCCGGCTGTCGTTCTTCGAACGGTTCCTGCATACGCCGTTCACCATCAGTCGGTACGGCCACTGCAACTTCACCGACGCCGAGATCCTGGCGGCGTTCTCGGTGCTGGTGCTCCAGGTGACCGGGTACAATCTGCTGGTCTCGAACCAGGTACTACCGCGGCAGCGAGCCCAGGCGGAGTTCCTGCGCCTCGCGCGGGAGCATGGAGCCGATCCGGTGGTGATGCACCGGTGAGCGCGGTTCCCACCCTAAAGGGTGGGCTCGGCACGCGCTGTCCTGAAAGGGCAGTGCCTTCCCGAGCCCACCCTTCAGGGTGCGGACAACGCACGGATTCGGGCACTGCACCACATTATGGCCGAATGGAACTCCGCTGTTCGGCCATTCTGTTGGACCTCGACGGCGTGCTCGTCGATTCGCGCGTGGTCGTCGAGCGTACGTGCCGGCGTTGGGCCCTCCGCCACAGCCTCGATCCGGACACAGTCCTCCGCATCGCGCATGGCCGCCGCACCCGCGACACGGTGCGGTCCGTGGCTCCCCATCTGGATCTCGAGCGCGAGGTCGCCTGGCTCGACGCCGCCGAGCTGGCGGACGTCGATGGCCTCTGTGAAGTGCCCGGCGTGCGCCAGTTCGTTGCGAGGCTCGAGCCGGGTTGCTGGGCCGTCGTCACGTCGTGTGGACAGGCACTGGCACGGCTGCGACTGAGCTCCGTCGGGCTGCCGATCCCCGCCATCGTGGTGACGAGCGAGCACGTGTCGCACGGCAAGCCGGCTCCGGACGGCTACCAGCTCGGGGCGCGGCGGCTGGGGCGCAACGCGGCAGAGTGTCTGGTGTTCGAGGACGCCCCGCCCGGGATCGCGGCGGCCCGAGCGGCAGGGGCGCCGGTCGTCGCACTGCGCACGACGCAGCCGGACGCGGACTTCACCGGAGCCGAAGCCATCATCCCCGATTTCACCACCGTTCGAGTGCGCCGTGACACCGACGCCTACGTCGTGACGGTGCCCTGAAGCCAGTGGTGCTAGATTAGAGGGAGATGCGCTACACCACCTACAGCCGCTACGTCGCGGGCCTGCTCGAGACGCTGAACCTCCAGGCGCTGCTCGACCAGCTCGCCGATTTCCTGCTGCAGTCGGGATTCGCGGGGGGCCCGTACTCCCATCCCTTCTGGGGCGAATTCGGCGACGACGATCCCGACCGCTCGCTCGACGCGCTGCGCCAGGCGATCGTGCAGGCGCTGATGGACTCCGGCCAGCTCACGCCCGAGATGCTCACGGTGCTGCGCGGCGAGTCGACCGGCGACCCGCAGCGCGACGCGCAGATCCAGCAGCAGCTCGCCGAGCTGCTCGACCGGATCGTGCAGAAGCTGATCGAGGAGGGCTATCTCAATCTCCAGCAGGCGCCCAAGATGCCCGGCGCCCAGCAGCCGCTGCTCGGCCCCGGCGGCATGGCCCGCGAAGCGGCGCAACAGGTCCAGTTCAATCTGACCGACAAGGGAATCGACTTCCTCGGCTACCGCACCCTCAAGCACCTGCTGGGCAGCATCGGCAAATCGAGCTTCGGGGCGCACGAGACCGAGCACCTCGCCACCGGCATCGAGGCGGAGGCGGCGAGCAAGCACTACGAGTACGGCGACACGCTGAACCTCGACGTGAACGCGACGCTGTCGCACGCGCTGCAGCGCGAGGGACTGGGCGTGCCCATCAACCTCGACTACGACGACCTGATGGTGCACCAGGCGGAGTATCGCTCGTCGTCGGCGACGGTGCTGATGCTCGACTGCTCGCACTCGATGATTCTCTATGGCGAGGACCGCTTTACGCCGGCGAAAAAGGTGGCGCTGGCGCTGACGCACTTGATCCGCACGCAGTTCCCCGGCGACACGCTGCGTGTGGTCTTGTTTCATGACACGGCGGAAGAGATCCCGCTGGCGCAGCTGGCGCACGCGCAGGTGGGACCGTATCACACCAATACGGCGGAGGGGCTGAAGCTCGCGCGGCGCATCCTGCTGGGCCAGCGCAAGGACATGCGCCAGGTCATCATGATCACCGACGGCAAGCCGTCGGCCCTGACGCAGCCCGACGGGCGGATCTACGTGAACTCGATGGGCCTCGACCCCCAGATCCTGCAGGCGACCTACCGCGAGGTCGCGCTGTGCCGCCGCAGCGGCATCCTGATCAACACCTTCATGCTCGCCCGCGACCGCAGCCTGGTCGAGTTCGTGAAGAAGGTGTCGGCGATCTGCCGCGGCAAGGCCTATTTCACGAATACGATGACGCTGGGGCAGTTCATCCTGATGGACTTCATGCGGAGAAAGACCCGCCGGGTGAGCTGAGGCTGACGGCGCTCAGCGCGCCGTCGCCTCGTAGATCATTCGCGAAATATCCCGCACCAGCGCGTAGGCATCCGCGTTCTGCTCGATCCCACCCGTGAGCACGACGAGCACGTAGCGCGAGCCGGCGGGCCGCTCGACGATCGCGGCGTCGTGATACACCAGGCCGCCCACCCAGCCCGTCTTGTGATAGACGCGCATGCCCGCCGGCAGCCCCGCCGGGATCCCCTCATTGAAGTGCTGGCGTCCGAGGATCGCCAGCATGTCCCGGGATGACGCCGGCGTCGCGGCGCGGCCCCGCGCGATCGCGGCGAGCAGCACACCCAGATCGCGCGCGGTCGTCGTGTTGTTGAGCCCCGCCCGATAGGCCTTGCCGTCCTCCACGCCGCGCAGCACCAGAATCGAATCGGCGCCCAGCGCGCGCGCCGTCGCATTGGCCCGGCGCGCATCCACGCGCGCGATCAGCAGATTGGTGGCGAGATTGCTGGAGACTGTCTCCATCAGCTCGATCAGGTCGCGGATCGCGACGCGCTCCCCGATGCGGGCGTACAGGGTGGAATCCGAATCGTCGGCGGGATCGAGCCGATAGGGTGAGCTGTCCACGATCGAGCGAAACGTGTTCGTCACCGTGATCGAGTCGTCGAGGGACAGCAGGTCGGCGTCGCGGTCGCGGAACAGCTGGATCATCACCGGGATCTTCATGGTGCTGGCCGCGTGCAACCGCAGCCCCGCGCCCAGCGCCAGCGAGTCGCCCGTGGTGAGGTCGCGGTAGTACACCCCGACCGTCCGCGCCGGCGCCGCCGCGATCCGCGCCTCGATGCGGCCGCGCAAGCCGGTATCGGGGGCCTGGCCGAGCAAGACGAGGAGCGACAGCGCGAGCGGCGTCACCGCGCCGGTCCCCGCTCCGCGGCCTGCCAGTCCCCGCGCCGCAACGGAATCCGCATGCCGTCCGTCGCGATCAACCGCTTCCACAACCGGTCGTGCAGCGCCCGCACCGTGTCCTGGTGCGCCGGATCGTCGATCAGGTTGACCCGCTCCTCGGGGTCCGCCACGAGGTCGTACAGCTCGCGTGTGTCCCACACGCCGTGGTACAGGATGTACTTGAAGCGGTCGCCGCGCAGCGCGAGCGTCGTGGGTGTGTGCGGGAAGGCGTACTCCCAGTAGTACTCGTACAGCAGCTCACCCGTGAGCGTGTCCCCGGCGCCGCCGCGCAGCGCGCCGAGCACCGAGCGCCCGTCCACCGTCCACGGCGCGCGCGCGCCCGCGAGATCGAGCACCGTGGGCGCGATGTCGATGTTGCGCACCATCGACTCCACGCGGGTCCCCGGCGCGATCCAGCCCGGCGCGTAGGCCAGCATCGGAATGCGGATCGACTCCTCGTAGGCATTGCGCTTGTCGATCAGCCCGTGCTCGCCCAGCAGGAAGCCGTTGTCTCCCATGTAGAGCACCAGCGTCGAACGGGCGAGCCCAGTCGAATCGAGCACGTCGAGCACGCGGCCCACGCTTTCATCGAGCGCGAGCAGCGTCTCCGCATAGCGCCGGTAGAAATCGTCGAACTGCATCGCGCCGTGGTACATGAAGTCCACGCCGTGCCAGCTGTTGCGCTGCGCCCGCACCCAGTCGGGCTTGCCGCGATAGTTCGCTGCCGTGTTGGCCATGGTGGGGGGATACGGAATCGGCGCGTCGGCATACCGCCCCGCGTGCCGCGGGGCCGGGATGAACTCCGCATGGACAGCCTTACTGGAGAGCACCAGCAGGAAAGGCTTTCCGACCCCGGGCGGCACCCCGGGGTCGCGGGACCGTGCCTGATCGCGCAGCCACTCCAGGGCGTAGTCGGTGAGGATGTCGGTGGTGTAGCCCTGCCGCTTGACCCGCTCGCCGTTCACGTTGAGCTGGGGATCGACGTACACCCCCTGCCCGGGAAAACTGACCCAGTAGTCGAAGCCGGGACGCGGCGCGTCGCTCTCGGCGCTCTCCCCCATGTGCCACTTGCCGATATACGCCGTGCGATAGCCGGCCTGCTGCAACAATTCGGGGAAGAAGCGCGTTCCCGGGGGGATGGCGCTGGTGTTGTCCACCACACCGTTGCGGTGCGCGTACTGGCCGGTGAGGATCGAGGCACGGCTGGGCGAGCACAGCGCGGTCGTGACGAAGGCGTTGACGATGTGGGCGCCGCCCGCCGCCATCCGGTCGAGCGCGGGGGTCTCGAGCCACGGCGGCGCCCCCGGCATGAAGCCCATGAAGTCGGAGCGATGGTCGTCGCTGAGCAGGAGCACGACGTTGCGGGGCGGCGTGGCGGGCGCCTGGACCAGAAGGCTCAGGGCCAGCAATGTGAGCAGGTTCATGCAGCGGGAAGATACCCCTTAGATTCCAGATTGTGAGCGAGTTCGTCTTCGGCACCCACAATGCCGCGTTCGTCCAGGTCATGTACGAGCAGTACCTCAATGACCCGGCGTCGGTCGGCGAAGAGTGGCGGCAGCTCTTCGATAACGGGAGGCTCGCGGAGCTGCCGGTCATTCCGACGGATCGAATGGAGCTGGAGGGTGCGCCGTCCGCGGTAAGCGGGGCGCGGGAAACCACACCCGTCCCTGCGGCAGAACCGCCCGCGCACCGCGCCCCGCTCACCGCGGACGCTTCTCCGATCACCGGTCCGGCCGCCCGGCTGGTCCACAACATGACCGCGTCGCTGACCGTGCCCACGGCGACCTCGTTCCGCGACGTGCCGGTCGACATCCTCGACGCCCGGCGCAAGGCGCTCAACGCCCAGCTCGCGGCGAGCGGCAAGAAAGTCTCGTTCACTCACCTCATCGGGTACGCGATCGTGCAGGCGGCGCAGCGGTTCCCGGTGATGACGCACACGTTCCAGGACATCGAGGGCAAGCCGCACCGCGCCGATCCGCACGGCGTGGGGCTCGGGCTCGCCGTGGACGTCGGAAAAAAGGACGGCAGCCGCGCGCTCGTCGTGCCGGTCATCAAGCACGCCGAGCAGATGGATTTCGCGGCGTTCCACGCGGCCTACGAGGCGCTGGTCGCAAAGGCGCGGACCAACAAGATCCTGCCCGACGATTTCGCCGGCGGCACGATGCAGCTCACCAATCCCGGCACCATCGGCACGGTGGCCTCCGTGCCCCGCCTGATGCAGGGCCAGGGCTCGATCATCGCGACCGGAGCGATCCGCGACATCGCGGGCGCGAAGATCATGACCATCACGAGCACGTACGACCACCGCATCATCCAGGGCGCGGAGTCGGGGATGTTCCTTCGCCAACTCGATTCCCTCTTGCAGGGAGAGGAGCGGTTTTACGAGGGGGTGGCGGAGAGTCTGGGGCTGGGGCCCGGGGCCTGGGGCCCGGGAGGCTCGCCGGACACTGCCCTCCCCAGGCCCCAGGCCCGAGCCCCCAGCCCCGATTTGAAGCATGTAGCGGCGGCAATGGGTCTCGTCCGCGCCTTCCGGAATTTCGGCCACCTCGCCGCCCGGCTCGACCCGCTGGGCAGCGATCCGCCGGGTGATCCCGCGCTCGATCCCGGGCCCCTCGGCCTCACGCCGGAGATCATGGCCCGCATTCCGGCGGACGTGCTGCGCATCTACGTGCCGGGGACGACGCTCGCCGAAGCCCTCCCGCCGCTGCGCGCCACCTACTGCGGCACGATGGCCTACGAGGTCGAGCACATCGGCAGCCACGAAGAGCGCGTGTGGCTGCGGCGCGTGATCGAATCGGGCGAGCACCGCCGGCCGCTCTCGGCCGACGAACAGCGCGAGCTGCTCGCGCGGCTCACGGCCGTGGAGGCGCTCGAGCGCTTCCTGCACAAGGCCTACCTCGGCCAGAAGCGGTTCTCGATCGAAGGCCTCGACCTGACCGTCCCCATGGTCGACCTCATCATCGAGCTGGCCGGGGCCGCCGGGGCCCGCACGGTCACGATCGGCATGGCGCACCGCGGGCGCCTCAACGTCCTTGCCCACGCCGTCAACGTGCCCTACGAGACCATCTTCGGAGAATTCGAAGGCGGCCAGCGCGAGGCGACCCCGGAGACCGAAGGCGGCACGGCGGGCACGGGCGACGTGAAATATCACCACGGCGCCGAGGGCACCTACCGCACGGCCGACGGCACGGACGTGGCCGTCACGCTGGCGTCCAATCCGAGCCACCTCGAGTCGGTGAATCCGGTCGTTCAGGGGCGCGCCCGCGCCGACCAGACGATCCGGGACGGCGCGCAGGCGACGCACGATCCCACGATCGCGCTGCCCGTCCTGTTGCACGGCGACGCGTCGTTCGCCGGCCAGGGCGTCGTGGCCGAGACGTTCAATCTCGCGCGGCTGCGCGGCTACTCGACCGGCGGCACGATCCATCTGATCCTGAACAACCAGATCGGTTTCACCACCGACCCGCGGGACGGCCGCTCGACCGACTACTCCAGCGACCTCGCCAAGGGATTCGACGTGCCGATCGTCCACGTCAATGCCGACGATCCGGAGGCGTGTCTCGCCGCGGTGCGGCTGGCGATGATGTACCGGCAGAAGTTTCGCGGCGACGCGGTGATCGACCTGGTCGGGTACCGCCGCTGGGGGCACAACGAGGCCGACGAGCCCGCCTATACCCAGCCCCGGATGTACGAGCGCATCCGCCAGACGCCGACGGTGCGGGCGAAATACGCGGAGCAGCTCGCGGCCGCCGGCGTGATCGACGCCGCGCGCGCGCAGGCGGATGCCGAGGCCGCCTACCAGCGGTTCGCCGAGATCCAGCAGGCGGTGAAGGCCAACCAGCGGGCCGAGGAGCCGCAGCGCATCCGCAAGGACGCGGCGCCGCCGCCCGAGCCCGAGACCGCCGTGCCGGCGGACGTGATCGCCCGGCTCAACAGCGAGCTGCTGGCTGTTCCCGAGGGCTTCGCGGTCCATCCCAAGCTGCTGAAGCAACTCGAGCGGCGCGGCGAACCGGACGCGCCGATCGACTGGGCGCACGCCGAAGCGCTCGCGTTCGCGACGCTGCTCACCGAAGCGACGCCGATCCGTCTCACCGGCCAGGACACCGAGCGTGGCACGTTCAGTCAGCGACACCTCGTGCTGCACGACGTGAAGACGGGGCAGCGCCACACGCCGATTCAGCACCTCGCGGATGCGCGCGCGCCCTTCGAGCTGTACAACAGCCCGCTGTCGGAGTTTGGCTGCCTCGGCTTCGAATACGGCTACGCCGTGGAAGCCCCCGACGCGCTCGTCCTGTGGGAGGCGCAGTTCGGCGATTTCGCGAACGGCGCCGAGGTCGTGATCGATCAGTTCCTCATCGCGGGGCTGGCGAAATGGGGCGAGACGTCACGGCTCACGTTGCTTCTGCCGCACGGCTACGAAGGCCAGGGCCCGGAGCACTCCAGCGCCAGGCTGGAGCGCTTCCTCGCCCTCGGCGCCGACGGCAACATCCGCGTCGCCAACTGCACCACGCCCGCGCAGTACTTCCACCTGCTGCGCCGCCAGGCACGGCACCGCGAGATCCGGCCGCTCGTCGTCATGACGCCCAAGAGCCTGCTGCGCCTGCCGGCGGCGGCATCGGCGACGGCCGACCTCACGGACAGCCGGTTCCGCACCGTGCTGTGGGACCGCGAGCGGCGCGAGCCGGAGGGGATCACGCGCCTCATCCTGTGCAGCGGCAAGGTGTACTACGACATCGCGGCGTCGCCGCGGCGCGCCGAGACGCCGCACGTGGCGATCGGCCGGGTCGAGCTACTCTATCCCTTCCCCGCGGCCGAGATCGGCGAGTACGCCCGCCGCTACCCCGGCCTGCGGGAAGTCGTCTGGGCGCAGGAGGAGCCGCGCAACATGGGAGCCCGCAAGTTCGTGCTGCCGAAACTGCGCGACGTGCTGCCGGAGACGGTCGCCTTGAGCGACGTGTCGCGGCCCGAGCGCTCGAGCCCCGCCGAAGGCTACCCGGCCGCGCACAAGCGCGAGCAGGATCGCATCGTCGGCGAGGCGTACGGAAGGTGAAGCTCGCGAGCCCGGCGTTCCGCGAGGGCGCCACCATTCCGGTGGCGCACACGTGCGACGGCGACGACACGTCGCCGGCGCTCGCGTGGAACGGTGCTCCCGCGGGCACCAAGAGTTTCGCGCTGATCTGCGACGATCCCGACGCGCCGGGCAAGACGTGGGTGCACTGGGTGCTGTTCAACGTTCCGCCCACGCTGACCGAGCTACACGAGGATGTGACGAAAACGGAAAAGCCGAACGATCTCGGGGGCGCGCTCCAGGGCATCACGGACTTCCGCCGGGTGGGCTACGGCGGGCCGTGCCCGCCGCCCGGGAAGCCGCACCGCTACTTCTTCAAGCTATATGCGCTCGACGCGCACCTGCCGCTCCACGCCGGCGCCACCAAGGCGGACGTGGAACGCGCGATGCAGGGGCACATGCTCGGCGACGCGCAGCTCATGGGGACGTTCGGCCGAAGCCACTGAGCCCGAGCGCCCGGGCCACATACCCCGCCACGTCCGTCTGGCGCAGCAGCGGCAGACTCGACCCGGGCCGGACACCCGGACCGCTCACCAGAAAGAAGGCGTGCAGCTCCGGCCGCCGCGGATCGTAGCCGTGGCCGCCGCCTGCGCGTTCCGAGAGTAACGGCCCACCATACCCGCCGATCGCGTAGAAGCCGGCGTTCATGTCCAGCGCCCACAGCGCCCGCGGGTCACCGCCGAGCGCCGCAATCGTGTCGCGGGGCAAGACTGCGCGGATCGGCCGGCCCGGCCCGACGAGTGAATCGGGAATCGCCGACCGGATCCGGGCGATCAGCGTGTGATCGGCGGTATCCCGTGGCACGAGCATCACGCTGCCGCCGTGGACATACACCGCGGCCTCCCACGTCGTCACCAGCCGCGCCGCCGTGTCCACCGTGACGAGCCCGGCGTTGGCGAGCAGTACGCCGGGACGCAGCCGTTGCCCGTAGGGAAGAAAGCCGTGATCGGAGGTGAGGATCACCGTGGTTTGCCGGCCGGCATCGGTCGCCCGCAGCGCCGCCAGCACCTCGCCCAGCTGCCGGTCGATCGTCCTCAGCGTGCTGATTACCGGCTCGGCCCACGGCCCGTTCTCATGCTTCGCGCCGTCGAGCGCCAACAGGTGCAGGGCGACGAGGTCGGGATCCCAGCGCCGCATGATCGCGGTGGTCCAGGCCACGAGCATCGAGTCGTTGGGCTGCCCTTCAGGGGGGGCGCGGAGCGAGTCCAGCAGCCACGGTGTGCCGAGGGAGCGCAGCGCCGCGAGCTGCGAACGGCCGGCCGGCGCGGGCCGCGGGTCCCACGCGTCGGGGATGTTGAAGTCGATGCTCGTGTCGTGCGCGCTGACCGGCCAGAACACGGCGGCGACCTCGAGCCCCGCCGCGTGCGCCGCGTCGAACACCGTGGGCCGGCGGATTTCGGCGCGATCGAAGTAGAACGCCCCCCATGCTCGCCGCTCGGCGGGCGGCACGAAGACGCCGTTTCCGAAGATGCCGTGGCGGGCCGGCGGCACGCCGGTGATCATCGTCGTGTGCGAGGGATACGTCACACTCGGAAACGAGCCGACGACGCCCGCCGCGAGGGCGCCGGCGCGCCGCAGGGAATCGAGCACGCGCAGCTGCACGCCGGCCGATTCCGCGCGGGTGAGATCGCGAGCCCAGAGCCCGTCCACGGACACCAGCACCACGCGCGCCCGCGCGTCCTGTCCGGTGGAGCGGGCGGCGCACGATACGGCCCCCGGGCAGGCCGCGAGCAGGAGTAGCAATCGTCGCATACGCGTTAACTTAACCGCCATGACCGTTTTGACGATCGTCCGTTACACGGTGTTCGGCGTGGTGGCACTGTCGGCGCTCGCGGCGCTCGGGTCGTGGCTGGTGCGCACGCGCCGCATCTCGCCCTTCAGCGCGCTGGGGCGCGGTCTCCGCGCCGCCACCGACCCCATCATCCAGCCGGTCGAGCGGCGCCTGGTGCGCATGGGAGGCAACCCCGTGCATGCGGGGGGCTGGCTCGTCGTGGTCGCCGCGGTGGTCGGCATCATCGTCGTATCGCTCGGCGGCTGGCTGGTGACGACGTTCGCCACGGTGCGGAGCGCGGCCCAGGGGGGCCCGCGCGCCACCGCCGCGCTGCTCGTCGATCTCACCTACCGGATTCTCGTGTTCGCGCTGCTGGTGCGCGTGATCGCCTCGTGGTTCGGCGCGTTCCGGTACACGCGGTGGATGCGACCGTTCTACGCCCTGACCGACTGGATCGTCGAGCCGATCCGCCGCCTCATGCCGACGATGGGCCCGTTCGACGTCAGCCCCATCGTGGCGTGGCTGGCGCTGTACATCCTGCGGCGCATCCTCCTGTCCCTGCTCGTGATGTGACGGCGCGGCTCACCGTCCACGTCGTGCCCCGGGCGGCGGAGACCGCCGTCGCCGGCCGGCACGGCGACGCGGTGAGGATCCGGGTCGCCGCCGCTCCCGCGGACGGCGCGGCGAACGACGAGCTGGTGCGGTTTCTCGCCGAGCGGCTCGGCGTGCCACGGCGGGCCGTGGCGATTGCCGCCGGCGACACGAGCCGCCGCAAGCGGCTCACCATCGACGGCCTCGATTCCGCCGAGGTGCTGCGCCGCCTCGGCGTCTAGGTCCGCTTGAACACGCGCAACAGGTAATAGAGCGACGGCAACAGCAGCACCGCGCCGAGGGCGACGGCGATCAGCGCCAGCTCGAGGGTGATCGGCGGCGCCGCGGCCGCGACGATGGTGAGGTCGGGCGGCAGCACGTAGGGGAACTGCCCCAGTCCCCATCCCCACACGATCAACGCCACCTGCGTCGCCGCGGCGACCCGCGCCACGCGATAGCGCCGCCTCCACAGCGCCGCGAACGCCGTCAGTGCCGCGATGCCCGTCATCACGTGGAACGCCGGCGCCCACGGCGCGCTGAGCAGGCGGCTCCCGACGAGCGGCGCCTGCGGCGCGAGCAGCAGCCCCAGGGCCGCCGTGGCGAACACGGCAATCCCCCCGCCGATCGCGCGGCGGCGAAAGTCCTCCTGCAACGCCGCGTCCCCGGTCTCCAGCGTCAGGTACACGGCCGCGAGAAACGCGAAACAGGCGAGCGTGAACAGCCCGACGGCGAACGCAAACGGCGTGAGCCAGGGCTCGACGTACACCGTCGCGAACGTATCCCGTATCCCGTATCCCGTTTCCCCCACTGCGCCCGACGCCACGGCGCCAACCGCAACACCGAGCAGGATCGGCGTGATCAGACTCGCGGTCGCAAAGATCCGTCCCCACGTCGCCTCGATGTCGCGCTTCCCTCCGTAGCTCCGGAATACGAATGCCGAACCGCGCAGCACGATGCCGATGAGCACGAGGGTCAGAGGGATGTGGAGCACGATCGCGAGGCGCGCGAAGGCGGGTGGAAAGCAGGTGAACAGCAGCACGACCGCGAGGATCAACCAGACGTGGTTCGCCTCCCACACGGGACCGATCGCCTGCGCGATCAGGCGGCGCTGCTCGGCGCGCCGGGGACCGGCGGCGAGCAGGTCCCACACGCCGCCGCCGAAGTCCGCTCCACCCAGGAGCACGTACGCCGTGAGCGACACGAGGATGATCCCGGCGAGCGTCTCGGCCAGGGTCACCGCGGGCTCCGCACGATCTGGTGGTACAGCAGCCAGGCGACGATTGCCCCGAGCGCGCAGTACAGCAGCGTGAACACCGTGAACGGGACCACGAGGCCCGGCATGGGGGTGACGGCGTCGCGGGTCCGCAGGACGCCGGTGATCACCCACGGCTGGCGGCCCAGCTCGGTCACCATCCAGCCCGCCTCAGTCGCGATGAAGCCGAAGGGCGTCGCAATGGCGACGGCCTTGAGAAACCGCCGCTGTCGCTCGAAGTCGCGTCGCCGCAGCGCGAGCCAGCCGGCCCAGAGGCTCACGATCGCCATGTACGTGCCGAGCGCGACCATGACCCGAAACGCGAAGCGCACGAGTGTCACGTTGGGCCAGTCATCGCGCGGGACCTGATCGAGACCTTTGACGACCGCGTCCGGATCCCGGAAGGCGAGGAGCGAAAGGCCGGAGGGAATCTTCACGCCGGGGATGATCGTCAGCGGTGCGCCGGCTCGTGTCTCGTACAGCCCTTCCATTGCGGCGAGCTTGGCGGGCTGGTACTCCGCCACCATGCGCGCGGCGATGTCACCGGAGATCGGCTGCAGCGCCGCGGCGGGCGCGCCGACGAGCAAGCCGATCGTCAATGCATGGCGGTGAAACGCGACGCCGGGCCGCTGGAGCAGCAGGAAGGCGTGGATGCCGGCGACGGCAAAGCCGGTGGCCGCGTAGGCGGCCAGCGTCATGTGCAGCGTCTGCGGGAACGCCGCGGGATTGCGCATCGCGGCAATCGGATCGATGCCGGCGAGGCGCCCGTCGACCAGCGTGAACCCCGTCGGCGTGTTCATCCAGGCGTTGGCGATGACGACGAAGATGCCGGACGCGGCGCCGCTCACGGCGACCAGCACCCCCGCGGCGATGTGCGCGCGCGGCGACACCTTGTCCCACCCGTACAGATAGACGCCGAGAAAGATGGCTTCGGTGAAGAACGCGAAGCCCTCGAGCGAGAACGGCATCCCGATGAGCGGGCCGGCGACTTCCATGAACCGCGGCCACAGCAGGCCCAGCTCGAACGACAGCACGGTGCCTGAGACGGCGCCGACGGCGAACAGGATCGCGGTGCCGCGGGCCCAGCGCTTGGCGAGATCGAGGTAGACGGCGTCGCCGGTGCGGCGCCAGCGGCGCTCGGCGACGACCATCAGCACCGGGAGGGCGATGCCGATGACCGCAAAGACGATGTGAAAGGCGAGCGACACGCCCATCTGGGCGCGGGCGGCGAGCAGGTCGGGCATCAAGACAAATGTCCAATATCGAATACCGAATGTCCAACCGCAGAAATCGGGCGGAAGGGATTTCTACATTGGATATTCGATATTGGACATTCGATATTTGTTTTTCTACCGCGGTCGCGTTGCCTCCCGGATGATGTCCTCCACTGCCCAGCGGATGAACTCCTCGCGCTTCGTAATCCGGCGCTGGGTCTCGGCGCGGACCTCCGTGAGCCGGCGCTCGATATCCTTGATCTCCAGCAGGCGCAATTGATTCTCGATGTCGAAATGGCCGCCGATCAGCGTCTCGAGCTGCTTCCTGTACGCCGCCTGCTGCGACTCGCCGGCCCTTCGATACGCCCGTTTGAGAGTCCGCGCGTAGGCTTCCAGCCCGAACATCCGGGCAACTAACGAGGCGCGTACGCTGTCGACCCGTTGGAGGTTCTGAACCACTTCGAACTGGACGGTGAGCTGGGCGACCTCCATCCAATAGGGATCCGCCGCCGCGCCCCCGGCGGGCAAGCCTTCGACGCGCACGCCGTCGATGAAGATCATTGGTTCGTTGCCCCGTTCCCCGTCCTTCATGGCGTCCAGCATCGGTACGAGGTCCTTCGCGACGAGCGTGAGGAAGGCGCGCGCGGCCGCCTCCGCCTGTCGCGGCCGCTGCTCGGCGATGCGCTGGATCTGCGCCTGCATCTCCGCGGGACTCGGCATCTCCTGTCCCAGCAGCGGCGCCGGGACCAGCGCGAGCGCCGCGGCCAGCACGACACTAATTCGGCAACCCATAACTGCCCTCCTGTTCGAGTCGAGTCAGGCGCGCGTCGATTTCGATCACGAGCGCGCCGCCCGCGGCATAGCCGGCGGTTTGCGACCAGACGGTGAGCGGATGCCACCCCGGTGTGTCCGGCGGCGGCTCGGACGGCGTGAGCAGGGCGATGGCAATGAGCGCGGCCGTCGCCAGCACCGCATACGCCACGCGACGGAGCAGCGGGCGGCGCTCCGCGGCGACGCCCCAGTCGACCGCGACCCGGGCCCGCTCGAGACGCCGGAACGTGGCGTGGCACGTCGCGCAGGAGACGAGATGATTTTCGATCTCACCGGTCTCCGCCGGCGCCAGCTCTCCATACGCCAACAGCAACAGCGTGTCTTGCGAGGGATGATTCATCGGTATTCCTCCACGGCCGCGGCGACCCTGTCGAGCGCCGCGTGCATCTGACTCAAGACGGTGCCGAGCGGCCGCTCCAGCCGCTCGGCGATCTCGCGAAACGTGAGATCGCCGCGGTGGCGCAGCTCCAGGACCTCGCGTTGTGCGGCCGGCAATGCCGCGATGGCCCGCCCGACCGCGGCCCGCAGATCACCGGTCAGCACCTGCTCGTCGGCCGGCGATCCGCCCCGGGCAGGCTGCCGTGTCAATTGCTCGACCATGCGTCGCTCGGTCAGTTGCCGTCGCAGATGGTCCCGCCATACGTTGGCGGCGATGCGGAACAGGTAGCCGCGCGGGTTCTGCTCGCCATCGAGCCGCGCCTGCGC